>JACAEZ010000043.1 GCA_013388565.1 Campylobacterales bacterium
GGATTGTAGTTTATAATATTAAAATTTGTAGTTTCTGTAGGTTTTGTATTTGAAGATAAAATAGCCATATCTTTAGATATAGCTACTGCTTTTTTATCTTCTATTGAGTAAAATGATTTTGATGTTTTATCAAAACATTTTGAAAAATCAAATGCAAAAGAGTATGCAAAAAGGGATAATATTATTAAAATATATTTTGTCATTATTTTTGACCAAATATATTCATTCCTCCAAGCATTTCAAGTGCCATACTTTTTTTGCTATCTTCAACCATTTTATAGGCATCTGAAATACAACTAAGCAATAATATTTGCAAAGAATCTTTGTCTTCTAAAAGTGAATCGTCTATACTTAAATCTACTGCTTCACCTTTTCCATTTACTGTAAGTTTTATTAACCCACCACCACTTTTTATTGTAAACTCTTTATTTGAAGAGTCTTCTTGTATCTCTTTAGCTTTTTTATTTACTTCACTAAATAGTGCATTTAAATCCATATTTCCAAACATGTTACATTTCATCCATTATTTCTATAATATCGTTTTTATCATTTACCAACACAATTCTTGGCTTATAATTATCAAGTTCATTTTCTGAAAAACTAGCATATGCTACTATAATAATTTTATCTCCAACTTGAACTTTTCTAGCAGCAGCACCATTTAAGCAAATATCTCTTTGCCCTCTTCCACCTTTAATAACATATGTTGTAAATCTTTCACCATTGTTAATGTTTAATATCTCAACTTTTTGCCCTACTCGAAGTTTACTTGCTTCCATTAACTCTTCATCAACTGTAATAGAACCAACATAATTTAAATTAGCATCTGTAACAGTAGCTCTATGAATTTTACTATAAAGCATATCAAATGTCATTATCTATATCCTGCCATATTCATCATCTGTTTTGGTGAGATAGCATCACCCCAAAACTGTTCTGGTATTAAAAACTCATTAACTGGATTACCCTCTATTATATGCTCATTAATAACTCTATCAATTTTCTCTTTTGTAAGACCTACATACAAAAAATGCCCAGGTTCTACAAGCATAATAGGTCCTAAAGAACATCTATTTAGACAACTTGTTCTAATAGGTTGGACTGTACCAATTATACCTTTTTGCATTAAACTTTGTGCTAAGTATTGAAATAAATCAGCATTTGATTGATTTACACAACTAGGTTTTGGCATTCCTGGAGGTGAACTCTGTTCGCATTTAAATATATAAAAAGCTGGTTGAGGCATAGCATTTCCAAACATATTCTTTATCCTTTCTTAATCATACTAATTCTATCTTAATTGTATCAAAATTTTATAAATATAAACAAATTTAAACTTGTTAATTTTTTGTTTTTAGATAATCTGTTACAATTTTACTATCAGAAAATGGATATTTAATCCCATTAATCTCTTGATACTCTTCATCACCTTTACCAAGTATCAACAACACTTCATGAGAGTTTAAATTATCAATAGCTTTACAAATAGCCTCTTTTCTATCTAAAAATATAGAAACCTTTGTTTTGTTCTCAATTCCATTTAATATATCTTCTATTATATGTAGTGGATTTTCAGACCTTGGATTATCACTTGTGATATATATTTTTTTTGCAAACATCTCTGCTATACGACCCATTAATGGTCTTTTTGTTTTATCTCTATCGCCACCTGCACCAAATATAACTGTTATCTCTCTTTGTGGAAATAGTTCAAAAATTTTTTTCATTCCATCAGTTGTGTGTGCAAAATCAACAAATATCAAAGGCTCTTCTGAAACTTTTTCAACTCTTCCACTAACTCCACCAAAATTTTCAGCCATTTCACAAATTTCATCTAAATTTTTATTTGTCAATATTTTAACAGCAGAAATTGCAGCTAATAAATTATATAAATTAAATATACCAACTAATGACGAATGTAATTCAGCTCTCTCTTCAAAACATTTAATCAATGCACTTATTCCATCTTTTAAAGAATAAGCCTCTACCTTAAATACGGAAGCATTTTCTATCGCATATGTGTATGAGTTTTTAAAATTAAATTTTATTAATGGGTCATCTTTATTTATTAATTTAACGGATTCATCTTCAAAAAAACTATTTTTCACATCTATATAATTTTTTAAAGTTTTATGATAATCAAGATGGTCACTTGTAATATTTGTATGAATTTTTAATGCAAAATTTAAGCCTTCTACTCTTAATTGCTCAATCGCATGAGAGCTAACCTCCATGACAAAAAATTCACAAGATTTTTCTGAAGCTATAATTAAATGGTTTATTATATCAAGTGATTGCGGTGTAGTTAATGATTTACCTTCTACTCTTTCATCGTTTAAAAAAAATCCTCTTGTACCTTGCATTGCGACTTTAAAGCCTAAATCTAATAAAATAGAGTATATCGCTCCAGCTGTTGTAGTTTTTCCATTTGTACCTGTAATTCCAACTATTTTAATTGGTAAATTGAGTTTTTTTAATAGTTGTGTAGGTGTTAAAATAGTTCTACAACCATTTGATTTTGCAGACTCAATATATTTATTATTAGATTTTGTAGCCAAAAACGCACACTCTACTGAAGCCTCTTTAGAGTTATCTGTAATATTTAAATTTAATGATTTTATATGTAGTATCAACTATTTTTCTCTTTAAGTCTTAAAAACAACTCTTTTATCTGCTTATCATGTTTAAACATATTGTTTGCCCCCTCTAAATATTGCCATGCCATATCATTAAAACCATTTTCTATAAGTAGTGTAACAAACTCAACAAATTCTGATTTTCCAGCAACAACCACTTTTGTACTAAAAAGTATATTTTGGAATACAGTTTTAAATTCACCTTTTTGCTTTATCAAAATTTTTAAATCATCAAAGGAGATACCATCATCATAATTTAATCTATCTTTCAAACTTTGAGAAAACATATCTATTATATGTTCTAATCCACCATCAATAGTTGAAATAATATTTTCTATCATTTCAACAGCCTCTTTAGAGTTATTGCTCTTTAAAATAGAATAATAATCAAATAACATATGAGCATGTTCTTCATTTTCTGTAGCTAAATCTGAAAGTAATAAACCAATCTTAGCATCTTTATCATTTGGATAATTTCTTAGTATAGTAGAAAAATCATTCATAGCATCATGATAACTTTTTGATACAAATTGTTTTTCTGCTCTACTAAAAAGTAGTTTTCTATTAATTTTTTTCATAATTTATCTGATATTTTCTAAATTATTTTCCATACCAAAAGGTACATTAACAACTTTAATTTCTGGATGAATATCTATTTGTAATTGTCTTTCAACACCATATTTAAGTGTTTGTGGGCTACTTGAACAACCAACACATGCACCTTGTAGTTGAACATAAACTACCCCATTTTTTACATCTATCAGCTTTATGCCACCACCATCTAATGCTAAAGTAGGTTTAATTTTTTCAATTGAAGTTTTTACAGCAGGTATTAAATCATTGTCACTAAAAGGAACCATTTATTTACCTTATAGAATAAGTATTTAAAAGCAAAGAAAAACTTTGCTTTTATAGTTAGATTAATTCGATGAAAGCCATAGGAGAAGCATCACCTCTTCTAATTCTTGTTTTAATAATTCTTGTATAACCACCGTTTTGGTCAACATATTTAGGAGCTAC
>JACAEZ010000044.1 GCA_013388565.1 Campylobacterales bacterium
ATTGATGAAATTCATAGATTAAGCCCTGCTATTGAAGAGATACTCTATCCAGCTATGGAAGATTTTAGATTAGATATTATTATAGGTTCTGGACCTGCGGCTCAAACCATAAAAATAGACATCCCACGATTTACACTAATAGGTGCTACAACAAGAGCTGGAATGATAAGCTCACCTCTTAGAGATAGATTTGGAATGCACTTTAGATTGCAATTTTACACTCATGAAGAGCTTTCGAGAATTATAAAAATCGCTTCAAGAAAACTAAATAAATTTTGCGAAGAAGAGTCATCTTTGGAAATAGCCAAACGGTCAAGAGGAACTCCTAGAATTGCCTTGAAACTGTTAAAAAGAGTTAGAGATTTTGCAGATGTAAGAGATGAAGAGAGTATCATAATAGATACTACAAAATATGCACTTGAACGACTTGGCATAAATGATTTGGGATTTGACGAGTTTGATATAAAATTTTTGACACTGTTGATAGAGTCAAAAGGAAAACCTGTTGGACTTAGTACAATAGCGGCCGCACTTAGCGAAGATGAGGGGACTATTGAAGATGTAATTGAGCCGTTTTTACTAGCAAATGGATTTATTGAACGAACTTCAAGAGGAAGATTACCGACACTTAAAACTTACGAAATTTTTAAATTAAACAGACATAAATACAATCAAGGAACTCTTTTTGAATAAGAATATATTTTTATTTATGATATTTGCTACGGTTTTATATTTTAGTTATGAACTTTATAGACCATTTTTACAACATATATTAATAGCTTCTCTGTTGGCAATTGCTACTTCAAATATTCAAAAACTATTTTTACATAACAATAAAATTTTAGTATCTTCTGTCATGACACTTAGTTTAGCAATACTCTTTTTTGTACCAATAACATATACGATATTTGTTGGATTTAACTACATAAACACTCTTGATACTGCTTCTATATCAAACATGATAGATTTTATAAAAGCTGTGATTTTGGCAATTTTAAACTTTTTTGGAATAAATGAAAATATAACTCAAGAGTTAAAATTAAAAGATACATTTACAAATGTTGTAACAACTGTAGCTAGTTTTGGAAAATATAGCTTAAAATTTATTGCAGACATATTCATGATACTTATATTTTACTTTTTTATTTTATTGTATGGAAAGGCAATAGTTACATATCTTAAAAATGCAACCCCTTTAAATGAGAGTGAATCAAGCAGTATGTTTAGAGAGATTTCAAGTGTTTTGGCAGTTGTTTTTTACTCTATTTTGATAAATGCAGTATTTCAAGGGGTTTTATTTGGTGTTGTATCTTCAGCTTTTGGGCTTGATGGTGTTTTACTTGGTGTTTTATATGGATTTTGTTCATTGATACCAATAATTGGTGGTTTGCTTATGTGGTTACCAACTTCTATATATTTACTATATTTAGGAAACTTTTTTGGTGCAATTTTTTTAATAATATACTCTATTGTCTTTATATCTATTCTTGCAGATACATTTATAAAACCACTGATTATAAAGTATATAAATAAAAAATTATTAAAATCAGCAGCATCTGTAAATGAACTATTAATATTTTTCTCAATCGTAGCAGGTCTTAGTGTTTATGGATTTTGGGGGATGATAATAGGTCCAGCAATAACAGCACTTTTAATTTCTATTTTAAATTTGTATGCAAATAAAAAGCTAGAAATTTAAAAATTATAGTAAAATACTATTCATAATTTTATTTTTTAAGGATTTTTATGTCTTCAACAAAAATCAAGAAGGTGTTAATTGCAAATAGAGGTGAGATTGCTCTTAGAATAGTAAGAGCTTGTAAGGAATTAGAAATTACAAGTGTTGCTATATTTTCTGAAGTTGATATTGATGGTGTTTGGGTTAGAAAAGCTGATGAGTGTTATCCTATTTTAGGAGACCCTATTCAAGCTTATTTAGATTATGAAAGAATTATAAATCTTGCTTTAAAGTGTGAATGCGATGCTATTCACCCTGGGTATGGATTTTTATCTGAAAATGCAGATTTTGCAAAAGCTTGTGAAGAAAAAGGGATTATTTTTATAGGACCAAAAGCTGAACATGTGGCTTTATTTGGTGATAAAATGGCTTCAAAAGTGGCTATGAGAAATATCGGAGTACCAGTATTACCAGGGACTGATGAGCCTATTTTAGATATTCAAGAAGGGGCTAAGATAGCTAGTGAGATTGGATTTCCTGTTATTATCAAAGCTGCTTTTGGTGGTGGGGGAAGAGGCATGAGAATTGTTAAAGCCGAAAAAGATTTTCATGAAATGTTTGAATCTGCTACAAAAGAGGCTTTAAAATATTTTGGTAGAGGTGAAGTATTTATTGAAAAGTATGTTGAAAATCCTAGACATATCGAGATACAAATAGTCGCTGATAAATATGGAAATGTTGTGCATTTAGGAGAGAGAGATTGTTCTATTCAAAGAAGACATCAAAAAGTAATAGAAATAGCTCCTTCACCAAGATTAAATACAAAGACTAGAAAAGAGCTTTATAGAGTATCTACAAAAGCGATGTTCAAATTAGGTTATGAAAGTGTTGGTACTATTGAATTTTTAGTTGATGAAAATGATAATTTTTATTTTATAGAAATGAATACAAGGGTGCAAGTTGAACATCCTGTAACAGAGATAATATCTGGTATTGACATAATTCAACGAATGATAGAGATAGCCGAAGGCGATAAACTTAATTTCCTACAAGAAGAGATAAACTTCAGAGGTTATGCGATAGAGTTTAGAATAAATGCTGAAGACCCTAAGAAAAACTTTATACCTTCTCCTGGTAAAATTATTAGCTATTTAGCTCCTGGCGGTCCTGGAGTTAGACTTGATACAAATATATATGCTGGATACAAAATACCTGCAAATTATGACTCTATGGTTGGAAAGCTTATCGTTTGGGCATTGGATTGGGAAGGTGCTGTAAGAAAAGCTACAAGAGCTTTAGATGAGTTTTATATAGGTGGAGTTCCTACAAATATATCTCTTCATAGACAAATAGTTAGAGATGAGTGTTTTAAAAATGGAAATTTGGATACTGGATATTTAGATAGAAAATTACAACATTTTAATCTTGATGCAATCCATTGTATAGAAGATGAAGAAAAGAAGATGAAACACATAACTAAAGTTATTGAAACTATCAAAAAGAAAAATATAAATGTAAGACATTAAATGTTTCATGGAACTCTTTTTTAGAGTTTCATGAATTAGAGATTATTTTGCAGCAGTTGTTGCAGCTTCTAAAGCAGCATCATAGTTTGGTTCAGCTGTAATTTCTGGAACGATCTCTTTGTAGCATACATTGCCATCTTTTCCAATAACAAATATAGCTCTACAAGTAACACCTCTTAAAGCACCATCAGCTACTAAAACACCATAATTATTAGCGAAATCTTTATTTCTAAAATCACTTGCTACTGTTAGGTTTTCGATACCTTCAGTTGAACAAAATCTACCCATTGCAAATGGTAAATCCATAGATACAACTACTGTTTTACAACCAGCGATACTAGAAGCTTTTTCATTAAATTTTCTTGTTTCACTTGCACATACAGGAGTGTCTAGTGAAGGAACAACTACTACAAGTTGAGCAGAGTCAGAACACCCGCCGATTGTCACATCACTTAAATCTTTACCAGTTACGATAACTTTTGGAGCTTTGTCACCTACATTTACAGTTCTACCAGCTAAATTTACAAGATTACCTTTTAACATTGTTGTTGCCATGTTTGCCCTTTTTATTTGATTTTGTTTGCAGGAAAATTCTAACTTAAACAAGATAAGATTTGTCTTAATTAAAATAACTTGATTTTGAAGATGGTTTTAGCTCATATAAAGAGTTGAATTTTTCTTTTTTATAATATTCAATTGCAACTCTTCCTATCATGACGGCATTATCTGAACAATATTCCATTTTTGCAAGATGAAGATTACAACTATTTTCTAAACATAACTCCATGAAAGCTTTTCGCAAATAGTTATTTGCACTTGCTCCGCCAACGATTGAAAAATCCCTATATTTATGCTCTTTAAGATATTTTTTTGTCTTTTGAATTAGATGTGCTACTGCTGATTTTTGAAATGAAGCACAAATATCACAAATATCTTGATGTGTTACATTTTGTAACTCTTCAATCAAAACCCTAGCAAAATTTTTAATTCCAGAGTAACTAAATGCTATCTCTTTTGAATTTTTTAGAGGTATTGGAAAATTAAATCTATCTTCATCTCCATCAAGTGCCATTTGTTCAACAATAGGTCCACCAGGATAACCAAGTTTTAACATTTTAGCAACTTTATCAAAACTCTCACCAAAACTATCATCTAATGTAGAAGCTACTATTTTCATCTCAAAACAAGATATTGCTTCTATTAGCATTGTATGTCCGCCAGATACAAGTAAAATAAGTTGAGGAAACAACTCCTCTTTTTCTATAAATAGTGAATAGATATGCCCTTTTAAATGATTTACACCAATTAATGGCACATTAAGTGATATTGCTAAAGCTTTTGCCATCATGATACCTTCTATTAGTGTGACTACAAGACCAGGTTCATGTGTTACAGCAACAGCTTTTATCTCATGTAGATATGGTTTACACTCTTTTAATATATTAGGAAGTGCTATTGCATGAAGTCTTGAAGCAAGTTCTGGAACTACACCACCATATTTTGAATGCTTTACATCTTGCGATATTTTTTTATGAAAAATAACCTTTTTAGACTCTATTTCTGTAATTGCAATCGAACTATCATCACAACTACTCTCAATTGATAAAATCATTTAATTCCTTTATATATAGTAAATTTTGCTCCACCAAGTTTTATGGAATCTTCTAGTTTATAATTTAAATTTAAATTTTCACAAAGCAACTTTATAAAGTGCAATCCAACACCAGTACCTTTTGTTACTCTATCAATATTTTTGGAATCTTCTTGTTCAAATAGTTCAAACACTCTCTCTTTCTCTTTTATTCCATGACCATTATCTTCTATAGAAAATCCAACAGATGAACCATCGTTAAATATATTTATCTCAATCTTTTTATTTCCATATTTTATTGCATTTGATAAAATATTTGTAAAAATTTGTTTAAATCTAAACTCATCCGTTGAAATTAATACTTCACCATTTTCAACAATATCTATCAAAATACCATCAAAATGTTGATGAATATTGGTTATCTCACTATTTATCATTTTATTGATTGAAAATGTAGAGATTAAAAAGTTCATTTTTCCACTTTTTAATTTTGCAATATCTAAAATATCATTTACATTTTCAAGTAGTAACATACTATTTTTATGAACTACTGTTAATAATTGTACTAATTTTTCTCTATTTTCTATTTCAGCTTTAGAATTTATTAATGATTTTTTAACATATTCACTAAAATTTATTATTGAATTAAGAGGAGTTTTGAGTTCATGAGTA
>JACAEZ010000045.1 GCA_013388565.1 Campylobacterales bacterium
GACTTATACCAAGATAACTTGAAATGATATAAAAGCGTATCTCAGGTAGATATCAAAGGTATTCAAAGTATCTATCTTGAGAATTCCATAATGATTTTTGTATTATACATTTTGTTTCAAATATATTCCATAAAAACTCTTTTAAAAATTATCATATATGCACTCATAACAACTATAAGTATCATGAAGGCTAAGACTATTTTTATAGGAAATCCTATGACTAATAGGTTAAATTGTGGCATTGTTTTCATCAGCATTCCAAATAAAATATCGCTTAATAGGGAAAGTGCTAATATTGGAAATGCGATAGAAAATCCTACTATAAAATACTCTTTCATCATCTTCATGCAGTAATCTATAATATCTCCATTTATGTGAAACATTCCAAGCGATATTTGATTTAGTGATTCATGAATAAATAGTAGTATTATATGGTGACCATCTATTGCAAATAGAAATAAAAGTGCAATTAGTGTAAGTATTTGAGATGTTATTGGTGTTTGGCTTTGAGTTTGTGGGTCCATGACACTTGCCATTGTAAAGCCCATTACAAATGCTATTAGTTCCCCAGCAAATCTTAAAATATCAAATACTATGGACAAAAAGAGTCCTGTAATAAACCCAAACATTCCTTCAAGTAAGATTGCTATCATAATGTTTGCCCATGTGAGTTCTATTGATATTGGTGGAAGTAGTGGATAAAATATGATACTCATTAAAAATGCCATTGCGGCTTTATACTCGGCATTTATAGCATTGTGTGAAAAAATTGGAATAAATGCAAAAATAGCACTAAATCTAACAAATAGTAGTAAAAAAATTACTACTTTACCATCATTTAGAAAATTGGCTATTTCCATATCATTAAGGATTTATCTTTTAGTTCATAGACTATATCACACATTTTTGCAAGTTCTATATCATGAGTTACTAAAAACAAAGCGGCATTGTTATTGTCCACATATTCAAATACTGCATTCATGACATCATTTGCACTCTCTTGGTCTAAGTTTCCTGTTGGTTCATCTGCAAAAATTATTTTTGGTTTTTTTGTTAAAACTCTAGCAATTGAGACTCTTTGTTGTTGTCCGCCTGATAGTTCACCTATATTTTGATTTAGCACATGTGAGATATTAAATCTTTTCATCAGTTCTAAATCTATTGGTTGATTTGTAAGCATTGATGATATTAAAAGATTTTCCATGGCACTAAAACCTCGAAATAGATAGTGTGCTTGAAATATAATACCAAAATCGTATCTTCTTATATCTAGTATCTCTTTTTTTGAAAGTTTTGCAATATTTTGATTTTGATAGATTATTTCACCATTTTGAGGTGTTAAAAGTGTTGCTAAAATATGTAATAGTGTAGATTTACCACTACCGCTTTTACCAATTACAGCTATTTTGTCTTTTGGATTTATTTCAATACTTATATTATTAAATAGTTCGTAGTCAAATTTATGAGAGAGGTTTGTTACTTTTAACATGATTTTATATCAATAAGGGAAAAACCCTTATTGTAGTTGAGCTGCTACCTCTTCAGCAAAGTTACAAGCTCTTTTTTCTAAACCTTCACCTAGTTCAAATCTTACATAATCAACAAGTTCTGCTTTTCCACCAACAGATTTTGCAGCATCATTTAATACTTGTTCTACAGATTTTTTGTCATCTTTAACAAATTTTTGTCCAACAAGTGTATTTTCATCAACAAATTTTTTGATTTTTCCTGGTAAGATTTTTTCAAGCATATTTTGAGGTTTACCCTCTTTTACAAGTTGTTCTTTAGCGATTTCAGCCTCTTTTTCTATCATGTCAGCTGGAATTTGAGATTCATTTAAATATTTTGGAGCCATAGCAGCTGCATGCATAGATATATCTTTAGCTACATCTTTTAAAGCTGTACATGTTGCTTCACTATCACATTTTATAGCTACCATTGTTCCAACTCTACCGTTTGAATGAACATAACCACTAACTAAACCAGTACCATCAACTGAAACTTTTGCAAATCTTCTAACAACGATGTTTTCACCAATTTTTGCAATTTGTGTTTGTACATACTCTTCAAATGTTGTACCATCTATTGTAGTAGAGTTTAACTCTTCAACTGTAGAAGATGCAGTTGCATGAATATGGCAAGTTGCATTTTTAACAAAATTTTGAAAATTTTCATTTTTAGAAACGAAATCTGTTTCAGAGTTTATCTCTGTCATTGTTGCAGATTTAAGGTCGCTTGAAATTTCTAGCGAAATACTTCCTTCACTTGCTATTCTATCTGCTTTTTTAGCAGCTTTACTAAGACCTTTTTTTCTTAGGTATTCAATTGCGGTATCAATATCACCATCTGTCTCTTCTAATGCTTTTTTGCAATCAAGCATTCCAGCATCTGTAGCTTCTCTTAATTGTTTAACAAGTTGAGCTGTTATTTGTGCCATAATTACTCCTCTTCTTTTGTAGTTACATCTTCATTAGCAAAATCATCTTCATGAATATCAACTTCGATGTTGTCTTCTGAACCTTCTGTTTGTTCATCTACAATAAGACCATCTTGTTCTGCTATGCTTCTACCTTCTAATATAGCTTCACACATCTCTTTACAGAAAAGTTGAATTGACCTAATAGCATCATCATTTCCAGGAATTGGATAATCAATTACATCTGGGTCGCAGTTTGTATCAAGTGGTGCAACAACAGCCATTCCTAAATGTCTAGCCTCTTTTACAGAGATTTTTTCTTTAACTGTATCAACAACAAATATCATATCTGGTATTTTTTTCATGTTTCTGATACCACTAAAATATTGTTGTAATTTCTCTTTTCTTCTTTTTAAGATTAAAGCCTCTTTTTTTGTAAGAAGGTCTATTTGACCATTAGCTTCCATCTCTTCGATAAGCTCCATTTTTCTGATAGATTTTCTAATTGTTTGGAAGTTTGTAAGCATACCACCAAGCCATCTGTAGTTTACATAAGGCATGTTACATTTTTCTGCATACTCTTTTATAGCTTCTGTTGCTTGTTTTTTTGTTCCAACGAACAACATACTTTTACCTTCAGCAGCAGCATCTCTTACAATATTATATGTATATTTGAAATGTCTTAATGTTTTTTGTAAATCAATAATATGGATATTTTTTCTTACACCAAAAATATATTTTTTTACTTTTGGGTTCCATCTTCTTGTTTGGTGTCCAAAATGAACCCCACACTCCAATAAATCTTTCATAGTAACCATGGAAATCTCCTCGAATTAAATTTAGGTTTTTTCGTCCACATCCATCAACAAGAAAACTCTTGCAACCTTACTAAGGATTGATGTGTGAAAATTGAGGGGCGATTTTACTAAAAATTAAGTTAATTTTTTATTAATTTTTAGTTAATCATAATCCATGTTTATCATGAAAAAACATAATAAGCACCTTCATCTCCATATGTAACCTTTAAGTAATTTTTATCTTTTATTACTACAGATTTTAAGATTACCATTTTTTGCTTATATTTTTTCTTTAAATCGTTAAAAAAAGCAATAAGTAACTTACATGTTATAAATTAAAAATAAAATTGCCAACATAAACCAAGGGTTTAAAATACAAACTAAAAGGAATTTACATGTTAAGAAAGAGTTTAGTGTCACTACTTGCAGCATCTACATTAATGATGGCAGCAGATAAATTAAATGGGGCGGGTGCTACATTTCCAGCACCTTTATATTATGATTGGGCTTATACTTATGAAAAAACTACAGGTACAAAAGTTAATTATCAATCAATTGGTTCTGGTGGCGGTATTAAGCAGGTAAAATCAAGAATTGTTGATTTTGGTGCTTCAGATGAACCTCTTCAAAGTGATGTTTTGAAAAAAGATAAATTAATGCAATTTCCAGCTGCTATTGGTAGTATAGTTGTTGTTTATAATATTCCAGGTATCAAAGATAATGAGATAAAACTTAAAAATGAGATAGTTGGAGATATATTCTTAGGAAAAATCACTAAGTGGAATGACCCTAAAATCAAAGCAGATAATCCAAATGTAAACTTACCAGATAAAGAGATAACTGTTGTTCATAGAAGTGATGGTTCTGGTACAACATTTAACTTCACATATTATCTATCTGAAGTAAATAAAGAGTGGAAAGAGAAAGTAGGAACTGGTAAAGCTGTTGATTGGCCAGTTGGTCTTGGCGGTAAAGGAAATGAGGGTGTTACAAACTATGTTAAACAAACTCCGTTTAGTATAGGATATGTTGAACAAGCATATAAAAGACAAAATAATTTATCTGGTGCGACTGTTACTACGGCAAGTGGTAAATGGGTAGAAGCTACAGAAGATAATGCAAAAGCTTCAGCTAAATATGCAAAATGGAGCAAAGATGGTGATTTTTATCAAATATTGGCACTTCAACCAGGTGATAACTCATACCCTATAGTTGCTGGTACATTTATACTACTTCCTGAAGAAAAAGCTGATATGAACAAAGATGTTGTTAAATTTTTTGACAACTCATTTAAAAATGGTGATAAATCTGCTATAGAACTTGGTTATATCCCTCTTCCAGAAGAGACTAAAAATTTAATTAGAAGCTACTGGAAAGATAAAGGAATATATTAAAAATTGATTTAACCATCTTCATGATGGTTAAACAGTTATATTCTTTAAAACAAACTTCATTTTTCTTACAACTATTATAAAAGGCATTAAGACATGAAATACATGATGGATACCCTCTTTGAGAATTTAACTAGGTTTTTGGCACTCTTGGTGCTTGTTGTATTGGTTGCTGTGTTTGTTGTATTGTATAACAATGCTGAACCAGCTATTGAAAAATATGGTTTAAGTTTTGTTACAAATGAAAAATGGGCTCCAAATATGAATATATTTGGTGGTTTTCCAGCAATTTTAGGCTCTGTTTTATCTACACTTATAGCTATGCTTTTAGCAACTCCTATAGCTATTGGAATTGCAATATTTTTAAGTGAAATTGCACCTGCAAAATTAAAAACATCTTTTGGAGTATCTATTGAACTTCTAGCAGCTATTCCATCTGTTATATATGGTATGTGGGGTCTTTTTTATTTTGCTCCTGTTGTTAGAGAGATTTTTGGTGGAAACGGTATAGGATTACTTACTGGTGGATTTATATTGGCTGTCATGATATTTCCATTTATTGCGGCAATTACAAGAGATAGTATGAATACAACACCAGATATTTTAAAAGAGTCAGCTTATGCTTTGGGTGCAACAAAATGGGATGTTATTAAAGATGTTGTAATTCCATATGCAAAAGCTGGAGTAATTGGCTCTGTTATATTGGCACTTGGTAGAGCTATTGGTGAAACTATGGCAGTTACATTTGTTATTGGAAATGTACATCAAATACCATCACTTATTACAGATGCCACAACAAGTATTCCTGTAACATTGGCTAATGAGTTTAATGAAGCAGAATCGAAATTACACTATGCTTCACTGTTTTATTTAGCATTGCTACTTTTTGCAATAAGCTTTATTGTTATCGCATTTGCAAAATTCTATTTCCTTAGAAAAGTGAGAAAAGCAAAATGAAAGAGCATAGAATATTAATTAATAAAATCATATTAACACTATCAACATTAGCAGCGATTTTAGGTCTTGGTTTTTTAATATGGATACTCTTTGTACTTGTTAAAAATGGATTAGGAGCTATGAATTTAAATATCTTTATGTATGATGGAGCTCCTCCTGGAGTTGCAGAAAGTGGTCTTAGACATGCTATGGTAGGTCAATTAATGCTTGCTGTTGGTGCTACTGTTATTGGTGTTCCTATTGGAATATTGGCTGGAACTTATCTAAGTGAGTTTGGTCAAAACTCAAAACTTGCGAATTTTATAAGAGATATAAGTGATATTATGATGAGTGCACCATCTATTGTTATTGGTACATTCGTATATGCTATCATGGTGGCACCGATGGGGTATTTTAACGGTTATGCTGGTATTGTGGCATTAGCTATCATGATGATACCAATAGTACTTAGAACGACTGATGATATGTTGTCACTTGTTCCAAATACACTTAGAGAAGCAGCTATTGCTTTGGGCGCTCCAAAATATAAGATGATTACACAAGTTGTTTATAGAAGTGCAAAAGTTGGTATTTTTACTGGTATTTTGTTATCATTTGCTAGAATTGCTGGTGAAACAGCACCATTACTGTTTACATCATTTAATAATAACTTTTTCAATCTAAATTTCAATGAACCAATAGGTTCTTTAACAGTTACTATGTTTAGTTATGCAACAAGTCCTTATGAAGATTGGCAAAAGCTAGGATGGGCAGCTGCATTTATACTAGCTATGTTTATTTTAGGATTAAATATTGTTAGTAGATTTTTTATAAATAGAAAAAGAAAATAAAAGGATTTGCTTATGGCTACGATTGAACAAATTCCACAAAATGAGATAGAAATTATGGTAAACAATTTTTACTTTTATTATGCAGGAAATAAAAACCCAAATTTAATAAATGTAAATATGCCAATCTCAAAAAATAGTGTAACAGCTTTGATTGGCCCAAGTGGTTGTGCAAAAACGACTCTACTTAGAAGTTTTAATAGAATTCATGACCTTTATCCAGGGAATAGATATGAAGGTGAGATACTTTTTAAAGGTGATAATATACTAAAAAAAGAGCAAGATTTAATTGATTTAAGAGTCAATATCGGTATGATTTTTCAAAAACCAACTGCTTTTCCTATGTCTATATTTGACAATATTGCTTATGGTTTAAAACTTAAAGGTATCAAAAATAAGACAGAACTTAAAGATAGAGTTGAAAATGCTCTAAGAGGTTCTGCTTTATGGGATGAGGTAAAAGATAGGCTTGATAACGATGCAAATTCATTATCTGGTGGACAACAACAAAGGCTTTGTATCGCTAGAGC
>JACAEZ010000046.1 GCA_013388565.1 Campylobacterales bacterium
AAATTGCACCATTCCAGCATTTGTAAAAAGTAAAGTCGCATCATCTGGAACTAAAGGCATACTGTCATACATTTTATGACCATTTTTTACAAAATAATTTAAAAACTCTTTTCTAATATCCATATATTCCTCTTTATGAAAAATTAAATAATTTTAGCAAAAAGCTATTAATTGAGAGATAAAACAGTATCAACTATCTTTTTTGCACCATCTTTTTGTATAAGATTAATCAAATTTTGGCTGATATGTTTTAAATTAATATCCTCTAATACATCAAAAAACAGCTCTTTACTAAACTCATTTTGTCTATAAACTAAAGCTAAATTCAAATCTGTTAAAAATTTTGCATTAAAATATTGGTGGTCATTTGCACTAAATGGATATGGGATAAATATCGCAGGTAAGCCGTTAGCCGATAATTCCCATAAAGAACTAGCTCCACTTCTTGAAATTGCAATATCAGCAATAGCAATTTTTTCTACTATATTTTGGCTAAAATCAAACAAATCAACATCAATATTTAGCTTTTCATACTCATTTTTTACTCTCTCATACTCATTTTTACCGCATTGATGAATGATTTTTATACCTTTTTTTGTAAGCTCCAAAGCCACACTCAAAGCAAAATCATTTATAAATTTAGCCCCTTGACTACCACCTAAAAATATAATGGTTTTAATATCAACTCTTACTCTTTGATGTTCAAAAAAATTCAAAGATACTGGATAATCTTTCACTTTAGAACTCTCCAAATATGAGCTAAAAAACTCTTTTGCAAATGGTCTTAGTAATCTATTTAAATTTCCAATATAACAATTTTGTTCATGAATGAAAAGCTGTTTATTAAATAGCACAGAAGCAAACGAAGCAGGAGCAGCTGAATATCCGCCAACACTAAACACCTTTTTTATTTCATGAGTTTTGAAGATACTATTTACTGTTGAAATCTTTTTTAAAATATTTAAAAATGATGATATTTTGCCAAACCCTTTTTTATTTACCACCCCTTTTGTATCCAAAAAATAGCACTTCTCAAAACCATTATCATGTTCAAACCAAGCCTTGTCTTGCCCATTTGATGAACCTATAAAAATAGGCTTTATGTCCCTTTTATTGAGTTCCTCTTTTATAGCTTTTGCAATTACTAAATGCCCACCAGTTCCGCCACCTGTTATTGCTATCATGATGCTTTTCTAGCCTCCAGCCCTCTTTTTTCGTACTCTTCAATCTCTAATTTATAACTTTCGTTTTTTGCAACCAACTCTTTATTTAATCTTACAATCATCTTAGCATCACTACTTTTATGTTTTGCATGTAAAAATACAAAATTAAAATAATCTTTGATACCTTTATCTTCTGGAAGTGCCGTACCATATCGTTTAGGAAATGGAAATTTTGCTATAAAAATATCAACGGCTTTAGTTATTTCACTTTTTGAAGAGTTTTGATTTGAGACAATATCAAGCAAATCTCTTAAAGTTAGCTCTCTTTGTTTTGAAACCTCATGTATAGGTTGCTCTATTTCCTCTTTTTCATTTTTTTGCTTATAAACTTTAAATGCAAAATAGACTCCAACAATTGCCACCAAAACCCCAATTATCACTAAAAGTATTAATATCTCTTTGCTTATCATGATTTATCCTTAAAAGTATAAAATAAAACTCCACCGATATTTATTTTTTCTATTTTTTCACTACTGACCAACTGTTCAAATCTCTCTTTTGACTCACTATCAAATAGATATTCAACATCATCAATCGTAAGAGGTCTATTTGCTAGAGTGTAAAAAATCTCACTATTTGAGTAAGATTTATTTAATGGAGTGGTTTTTTTTCTTGATACGATGTTTATATTTTGATTTTGAATAAGTTTTGAGAGTTCAAAAAGCTTTTCAAATGTGACACTTTCAACATTATATGCAGGAGGTCTATCGATTGTACCTAAATCTATTCGATTTGGATTGATTTTATTTAAGACTTCATTAAATTTTAAAAACTCTTCATCTTTATCATTTATGCTTTTTACAACTAAAATTTCTATAACAAGCTCTTTTTGAAACATTTTTCTAAACTCTATAAGCCCATTTATAATATCAGTTATTAAAATATTTTTTAAGCTTCTATCTATTTTTCTAAAACAATTTTCGCTTACACAATCTAGTGATAGTTTTACAATGTCAAGTTTTGAGAGTGCTTTTTGGATATTTTTATCGTTTATAGTTGAGCCATTTGACAAAATTAGCAACTTTTTATCTTTTTTTATCTGATTTAATCTATCAATCAACTCATCTAAATATGGATACAAAGTTGGTTCGCCATTTGCCGTAATCGTAATTACATCTATTTTTAAATCTTGTTTTAGCACATCTTCAACATTTTGAATAATCTCATCAACACTTAAATGGTTTTCTATAGTATCTGTAGTTTTTGCTTTTGGGAGTTCACAGTAAAGGCAGTCAAAATTGCAACACTTTTTAGTAGGAGATAAATCAATTCCAAGAGAGATACCAAATCTCCTTGAAATTATTGGACCAAAGACACACTTCATGACCTAGCCGTCAACTCTTTTACAAGTTGTACAAAATATTTCGCATGTTCAACTGGAATATCAGGCAATATGCCATGACCTAGATTAAATATATGACCGCCCTCTTTTCCCATCACATCTACTATTTTTCTAACACCCTCTTCTATTGAGTCTTTATTGTAAAGTCTGCAAGGCTCTAAATTTCCTTGAAGAACATATTTATGCCCCAATTTTTGTTTAGCTAATTCCATTGGAGTTGACCAATCAACCCCAAAAACATCAAAATTACCATCAATTTTATCTAAATATCCAGAAACCCCTTTTGGAAATAAAATCACAGGAATTGATGGATATTTTGATTTTAAATATGATGCAACTTCATTCATGTAGCTCCAACTAAACTCTAAAAATATATCCTCTTCCAATGCACTAGCCCATGAATCAAATATCATGACAGCATTTACACCAGCTTTTATCTGATTTTCAAGATACTCTTTTATCGAATCCGAAAGTAGTTGTAAAAGTTTGTGCATAAAAGATGGATTTGAATAGACCTCTTTTTTTACTTTTGCAAATGTTTTAGTTCCACGACCCTCTATCATGTATGTTGATAGTGTCCAAGGCGAACCACAAAAACCAATCAATGCTTTTGATTTATCAAGTCTCTGTCTTATTAATTTTATAGCATCATATACATAAGTCAAATTTTTGGCACTATCTTCACTTAAACTCAATAAATCTTTCTCATTTTTTAATGGATTTGTAAAAACAGGACCCTCTCCTGCTTCAAATTTTAAATCCATTCCCATTTCAAGCGGAGTGACCAATATATCGCTAAATAAAATCGCCGCATCAACATCTAAAATATCAATTGGTTGCAAAGTCACTTCACAAGCTAGTTCTGGATTTTTACAAAGATTTAAAAAATTACCAGCTTGTCTTCTCACTTCCATGTATTCAGGTAGGTATCTACCCGCTTGTCTCATCATCCATGTTGGGGTATATTTTGTTTGTCGTTTAAAACATGCCTCTATAAATATCAATGTTCGCCCCCTTTATGTAAAAAGTACAATCCAAGTGAAAGTGCCAATATTGATAAAGCAAGATATAACATATCTAATGCACCATTTAATTCTGCATGTAATACTCGTTGAAAAAAGCTTACAACAAGTACCATGATAATAACTTTTGCAAGTTTATCTTTTAGTTGGTCAAGTGAGTGAATTTCCAAAATTTTAGAACAACTACTCTCTTTTGCAGCATCAATATCAGAAATAAATAGCTCATACAAACCAAATGCAAAAATAAGTAAAACTATCGCTATCAAGTATAAATCCACAGCTCCAATAATTCCACCTACTATCATCTCATGAAAATTTTCTGGATGTGAATGAGAAATAATCACATTAAAAACATTTACAGCTACACCATAAATATCTATACTAGCTACAACAAATAGTGTAATAGAACCAATAAGTCCAAAAACTACTGCCAATAAAACAAATAACCTACTATTCCATAAAATACTTTCAAAAATCGACTCAATAAATCTCATGTTACCCCTCCATCTCTATCCATTTTTGTGCTATTCTTACAGCATTTGTAGCAGCTCCTACTCTTAGATTATCAGCTACAACAAATAGATGAATTATATTTGGTGAGTGCAAATCTCTTCTAACTCTTCCTACAAATGTCTCATTTTTATCTGTACAAAGTAGTGGCATTGGATAGATTGATTTTTCTACTTCATCTAAAAGAACTAAATTTTCACCATTTTTAATCGCTTCTCTTATAACATCTACATCAACATCTTTTTCACAAGTGATAGTCACACTCTCACTATGACCTCTAAGGACAGGTACTCTAACACAAGTAGCACTTACTTTTATATCTTTATGCATAATTTTTCTAGTCTCATTTACCATTTTTAGCTCCTCTTTTGTGTAGCCATTTTCAGTAAATTTATCTATTTGAGGAATTAAATTTAGTGCGATTTGATGAGGAAATTTATTTATCTTACTATTTTCAAGATTGAATGCAAAAAAATCTTTCATTTGTAAAACAAGCTCTTCCATGGCACTCTTACCAGCTCCACTTGTAGCTTGATAGGTAGAGACATCAACTCTTTGAATGTTATAAAGCTCATCAATTGGCTTTAGTGCTTGAACCATTTGGATAGTAGAACAGTTTGGATTTGCGATAATCCCTCTATTTTTCCATAATGCTATATCATTTGGATTTACTTCAGGCACAACTAAAGGAATATCATCATCCATTCTAAAGTGACTTGTATTATCTATCACAATCGCTCCAGCTTCTGCTGCAAATGGTGCAAATTTTGCTGAAATCGAACCACCAGCACTAAAAAGAGCAATCTCAACATCTTGTTCTTCAAACACGGTTTCTGTTAATTCTAAAACTTTATGCTCTTTGTTTTTGTAATCGACCATACTTCCAGCACTTCTGCTACTAGCAAGTGGAACAAGTTTATTTATAGGAAAATCAACCTCTTCCAACACTCTTAACATCTCTTCACCAACAGCACCAGTAACACCAACAACAGCCACATTATATTTTTTCATAAAAACCCCTTTTAATTAATTTAAATATTAAAAAAATCATTTTTGAGATATATCATTAAATTATTACAATCCATACTTTTTAATCTTTTTTTCAAGTATATGTTCATTCATGCCAAGTAATTCAGAACTATCTTTCATGTTGTAGTTAGTTTGAACCAATGCTTCTAAAATTAAATCTTTTTCAAGATTATTAAAAGATTTTTTTGATTTTTGACCACGACTTTCCAAAAACAAATCATCTTTTGATATTTCATTCTCATCACTTAAAATCACAGCTCTCTCAACGACTGATATAAGCTCTCGAATGTTTCCATGCCATGCACAGCTTAACAGCAACTCTTTTGCCTCATTTGAAAAATATTTTTCACTAAAGCCATATTTTTGGATACTTTGCTTTAAGACATGTTCAGCGATTGGCAAAATTTCATCTTTTCGCTCTCTAAGTGGTGGGATATTTATTGGGATTGTATTAAGCCTAAAATACAAATCCTCTCTAAATTCACCTTTTAAAATTTTATCTTCAATGTTTGCATTTGTGGCACTTACGACTCTCACATCTAAACTAATTGGCTTATTTGAACCAAGTTTTGTCACCTCTTTTTCTTGCAAAACCCTTAAAAGTTTTGCTTGTAAATTCATGGGCATTTCGCCAATTTCATCTAAAAATATTGTCCCACCATTTGCTACCTCAAATTTTCCATCTTTTGACTCAATCGCATCTGTAAAAGAGCCTTTTTCAAAACCAAACAGTTCACTTTCTAATAAGTTATCTGGAATTGCTGCCATGTTTATAGCAACAAATGGCTTGTTTTTTCGGTTTGAGTTTTCATGAATATATTTTGCAAACAACTCTTTTCCAACTCCGCTTTCACCAAGTAACATGACACTTACATCTGTTTGAGCCGATTTTTTAGCAATTTTCAAACATCTATCCAATGCTTCAGAACTGCCTATAAAACCGCTATTTGTGATTTCAGAGTTTTCAATATTTTTAGATTTTACAACCTTTTGCACCTGCTCACTTCGCTTAATCGCCTCTACAAGTGTGTCAACTTCAAATGGTTTTGTTAAAAAATCTTTAGCTCCAAGCCTAAGAGCCTCAATTGCTTTATTTAGTGTTGCATTTCCAGTAATCACAATCGCTTCATATCTGCCGTTTAACTGTCTTAAAAACTCTATCCCGTCCATCCCAGGCATTGTAATATCAGTAATCACCAAATCTACTGTATCATCAAGTGATTTTAAGGCATCTTTTGGACTTTTGAAACTAACGATTTTAAACTCTTTATACTCACCCAATGCAATTTCAAGAGATTTTCGCATATTTATATCATCTTCAACTATCGCTATTTTCATAACCCTTACCTAATAATAAAAATATTTGCAAAATCTTCATCCATATCGACTCTAACTCTAGTGGGAGGTAAAATCAAAAACGATTTTGAACTTAGTTTGTAGTTTGCTTGAAAATCTTGATGATTTATCTTTGCACCACTTTTGAGCAAACACTCCAAAATACCATTTTTCAAGCTATCAATTTGTTGTTGTTTGTTTTTTTGAACATCATCTATATCTTCATGCATCTCAAGCGAACATAAATATTCACCTTTTTTATCTGTCTTTGTCATGCTTTTTGAAACAGCAAAATCTTCATTTACGACCAAATCATCTTTTACAACCACTGTGTAAGTGAGTATCAAATCAAAACTATTTTTAGCAAACAAAAAGCCACAAAATAGTAAAAAGGTAGCGATTTTTTTCACATATTACTCTTCACTACCCTCTATTTCACCATCAATATCATCTTCAATTTCAGGCTCCTCTTTTTGGCATTTCGCAACAGAAATCACCTCATCATCATCTTTTATATTAACAATTTTTACACCAGTTGTATTTCGTCCAGCAACTCTTATGCTTTCACTATCAACTCTTATCATGTTGCCTAGTTTCGTTAGACACATCACATCATGACTCTCATCTACGATAATAGCTCCAACAAGATTTCCAGTTTTATTGCCTAGTTTCATAGCACTTACACCAGTACCACCTCTACTTTGAAATCTATAAGCACTAACTAATGTTTGTTTACCGATACCTTTTTGGCTAACTGTCAATATATTTTCATTCTCATGAGCTATAACACCAGCAGATACAACCTCATCACTATCTTTTTTAAATCTAATACCAGTTACACCTCTAGCATTTCGTCCCATCTCTCTAACATCATTAATATCAAATCTAATGCTCATGCCAAATTTTGTAACGATAAATATCTGTGAAGACTCTTTTGTAGCAATAACAGATGTCATGAGTTCATCATTATCATCAAGTGTAATCGCTCTAATTCCAAGGCTTCTTACATTTGAAAATTCATTTAAATTTGTTCGTTTTGTAACTCCATTTTTTGTAAAAAATACAAGCGATTTAGACTCATCAAAATCAGTAGTAGGAATGATAGCTCTTATTTTTTCATCTTCTGTTAGTTTTATATAATTCACTACCGCTTTGCCTTTTGCAGACCTTGATGCCTCTTGAATTTTATACACTTTCAGCCAATACAATTGACCTTTGTTCGTAACAAACATAAGTGTATCATGAGTGTTTGAGATGAAAAAATCCTCTATAAAATCATCATCATAAGTAGTAACTGCGATTTTACCTCTACCACCTCTGTTTTGTTTTTCATACTGTTTTAGCGGTACTCTTTTGATATATCCCCTATGAGTGATAGTCACAACCATCGGTTCATTTGGAATTAAATCTTCAATATCAATCTCTTCAAAATCATCTTCAATCTCTGTAATTCTAGCAGTTGCAAATTTTGTTTTTATCTCTACTAACTCATCTTTTATAAGTTTATTTAAAATCTCTTCACTTTTTAATATTTGACTTAATCTTTCTATCTCTTTGAGCAATTCTTGATACTCATTTTCTATCTTATCTCTTTCAAGTCCAGTTATTCGTTGAAGTCTCATATCAAGGATTGCTTGAGCTTGAATTTCACTCAAAGCAAATCTCTCAATCAATCCAATTTTCGCTTCACTTCCATCTTTGCTAGACTTGATTAGTGCCACAATCTCATCAATATTATCAAGTGCGATTTTAAGCCCTTCTAAAATGTGAGCTCTAGCTTTTGCTTTTTGAAGTTCAAAAATCGTTCTTCTAATAATAACCGTTCTTCTGTGGTTCAAAAACAGATTTAAAAGTTCGATTAAACCGAACTCTTTTGGCTCTTTGTTATGGATAGCAAGTAAAATAATCCCAAATGTAACCTCCATTTGAGTAGATTTAAAAAGGTTATTTAAAATTATCTCGCTTAATGCATCTTTTTTAAGTTCAATTACAACTCTAATACCATCTCTATCACTCTCATCTCTTATTTCAGAAATGCCTTCAATCAACTTATCTTTTACTAAATTTGCGATATTTTCTATCAGTCTTGCTTTGTTTACTTGATAAGGCAATTCATCAATTACAATTATCTCTTTATGATTTTTTTTCTCAATGTGTGTTTTAGCTCGAACTTTTATCCTACCTCTTCCATTTTTGTAAGCCTCTAAAATACCAGCTTTTCCAAAAATAACACCTTTTGTTGGGAAATCTGGACCTTTAACAAACCTCATGACTTCACTTAAAGAGGCATGTGGATTATCTATCAAAAGCACACAAGCATCGATTAATTCGCCTAAGTTATGCGGAGGAATATTTGTAGCCATACCAACAGCGATACCATTTGAGCCATTTAATAATAAATTTGGAACTCTACTAGGCAATACATCAGGCTCTTTTAAAGTATCATCATAGTTTGCTACAAAATCAACTGTATCTTTGTCAAGGTCTTTTAGTATCTCTTCAGCAAGTGCAGTCATTCTAGCTTCTGTATATCTCATAGCTGCCGCACTATCACCATCGATTGAGCCGAAGTTTCCTTGACCATCGACGATAGGCTCCCTCATTGAAAACTCTTGAGCCATTCTAACAAGTGCATCATAAACAGCATTATCACCATGAGGGTGGTACTTACCGATTACATCCCCGACAATTCTCGCACTCTTTTTATAAGCACTTCTGTGAGTGACACCTAATTCATGCATAGCATACAAAATTCTTCTATGAACAGGTTTCAACCCATCTCTAGCATCAGGCAAAGCCCTACAAACAATAACACTCATTGAGTAATCTAAATAACTCTCTTTGATAGAATCTTCTATATTTACTAACTGTATATCTTCGTTTAGTTCAAACAAATCGCTCATAAATTATGACCTTAAATTAACTATTTTAGGCATTAATTATACAAAAACCAGCCTTAAAAAGTATAATTTTCTAAAGAAATATTATACAAAGCTTAAACAATATTAATGTTTTAATATCATATAAATAATCCTTTTATCAACATTAAAAGTTACATATTTGTCTTAAAATGAAATAATTTTCCTTTTAAAACAGGCTGATAAGTGTATTTTTAGTATAAGTTTGTCATAATAAGACTATATATAACATTTAAAGGTTTAATTATGGTAAAAACAATTTGTGAACTATTAGACATAGGAAGGTCAACATATTATAGATATAAAAAAAATAGTATTCCAATTATTGCATTTATACAAAATTATTTTAGTGAAGATGAGATAGAGACATTCTTAAAAACAAAAAAATTGGATAAATTGGAAAATCTGCACTTCATGGAGCAAAATATTTATCTAAAAATAAACACAAACTTTTTAGACCTTTTGACAAAAAAAGAGACTCAACTCTTAAAAGAGTATATTATAAAAGTTTGGAGAGAGCAAAAACTCGATGAATTTCTAAAACATATAGGAAATTTTGAGTACAACAACTCTTTGTTTATAAAAACATTCAAAGAGTTTTTAAAATCAAAAGATGAGTTGGAATATAGAACTATTTTAGAAAAATTTCAACATTTAGACTCTGTTGAAAAATTTTACTTTTTAAAATATAAATTAAACCAACTTGTAGCAAAAAGCAAAAAGAATGAGAATTTAAGAATTTCAATAATAGAAGACAACCCTCATCAAGCAGCACTTTTTAAAGAGTCTTTATCTATCTATTTTGATGATTGTGATGTTATATTTTATACATCAAAAGATGAGATAGAAAAATATAACTACAATGGTGAAGATATTGTAATAGTTGACTATTTTTTAAATAATAACCATTGGATAGAAGCTCAAGAGAACGAATCAAATACTTCAATGAAAATAATAGAAGATATTGCTAAAAATAAAGATGTAATTTTAGTTATTACAAGTGGTGAAAGAAGTATATTTAACAAATTTGACAAATTAAAATTCAATACAAAAAATGTTTTATACTATGAAAAAGGAAACATGGAGTATTTACAAGATATTTTTCAAAAAATAGATAATATCATTAAAACAAAAAGAGTTTAAATAGCCAAATACCAAGTCTAAAAACTTGGTATTTAAATCTACACATTAAACCTAAAGTGCATAACATCACCATCTTTTACGACATACTCTTTACCCTCAAGTCTCATAAGTCCTAACTCTTTTGCTTTATTTTCACCACCAGCTTTGATATAATCATCATAGCCAATAACTTCAGCTCGAATAAACCCTTTTTCAAAATCTGTATGAATTTCACCTGCTGCTTGTGGTGCTTTAAAACCATTTTTGATAGTCCATGAACGAACCTCTTTCACACCAGCGGTAAAGTAGCTAATAAGACCTAGCTTTTTAAACGACTCTTTGATTATCACTTCAAGTCCAGACTCACTCACACCAAGTGAAGCTAAAAATTCAACTCTCTCATCATCGCTAAGTCCTACAAGCTCCTCTTCGATTTTTGCACAAATTTTTATCACATCTGCATTTATGCTTTTTGCATACTCTTTTAATTCAAGAACATATTTATTGTCTTCTAAAAGTCCATCTTCATCAACATTTGCACCAAAAATAACATCTTTTGCTGTTAAAAAGTTTAACTCTTTATTTAATGCCAAAAAGTTTTCACTGTTAAATTCGCTAAATGTTTTAGCAGGTTTTAGCTCATCTAAATGTTCTCTAAGTTTGATAGCCAAATCTAAAACCTCTTTTGCTTTTTTATCAGCTCTTGCCATTTTTTGAAGTCTGTCCATTCTCTTTTCTAAACTCTGAATATCGGCTAAAATCAACTCTGTTTCGATGATTTCAATATCTCGAATAGGATTTACACCACCTTCAACATGAACTACATTTTCATCTTCAAAACATCTAACAATATGCAAAATCAAACTTGTCTCTTTGATATTTCCTAAAAATTGGTTACCCAATCCCTCACCTTTACTAGCACCTTTTACAAGTCCTGCAATATCCACAAACTCAACTGTTGAGTGCTGAATTTTTTCTGGTTTTACGATTTTTGCAAGTGCATCAATTCTACTATCAGGCACTGGTACAATCGCCTTATTTGGCTCAATCGTACAAAACGGATAGTTTGCCGATTCTGCATTTTGTGCTTTTGTCAAAGCATTAAAAGTTGTAGATTTTCCAACATTTGGAAGTCCAACTATTCCTACACTAAGTCCCATGAATAATCCTTTTTTATAATAAATTAAGCAAAATAGTCTAAAACTAAAGCTCCAAAAATACCAAATATTGAGATAAAAAATGTATTTTTGAAAAACTCTTGAAGTGTATCATGTTTAAAGAAATCATCTTGAATGAATAAAACAAATATAACCGAAATTGCAAATGATATTGTTGCTATGCTAAGTACTCTAACAAGTGATATAAAAATACCCTCATCAAAGAGCTTCGATACTCTTACAAAAATATAAACTGCTATATTTATCAAAATAAAAGAGCTTAACATATGCCAACAATCACTCTCTTGAAGTATAATTACAACATGTTCAAATGAAGAAAAAACAACGATAGAAACTAATGCTCCTATTGATTGAAGAATTAAATTTCTCCAATCAAATGGTTCTAACTTTGGATGAAGTTGTTTTTGCAGAAATTGTTTCATTTTTCTCTACACTTAGTCTCAATCCACTTAATAACACTCCTAATACCAGCTCCACTAGCACCAAATGGATTGTAATCCCACTCTTTTTCTACAAAAGATGGTCCAGCAATATCTAAATGAAGCCACTTATCTTTATACTCTTCATCTATAAATTCACTTAAAAATAGTCCAGCTGTAATTGCCCCACCATATCTACTTGAGCTAATATTGCAAACATCAGCTATTTGACTTTTGATTAATTTTGGTAAATATTTATTAAATGGTAACTCTGCACTTAACTCCCCTGCTCTATTTGAAGCATCAATCATCTCATTTTTAAGCTCTTTATTATGCCCCATGACACCAAATGTATATTCACCAAGAGCTACGATACAAGCTCCTGTAAGTGTAGCCATATCAAAAATAAAATCTGGTTTTAACTCTTGTGCATAACATAAGCAATCAGCTAAAACAAGTCTTCCTTCTGCATCTGTATTTTTCACCTCTATCGTTTTACCGTTTTTAGCGGTTAATACATCATCTGGTTTATAAGCATTTCCACCAATCATATTTTCACAAGCACCAATTACAATATCAAGCTCTATAGGTAGTTTCATACTAGCTACTGCTTTCATGATAGCCAATGTGGCAACTGCTCCACTTTTATCTGCTTTCATGGTAGCCATATAATCACTAGGTTTTAAGCTTAGCCCACCGCTATCATAAGTCAAACCTTTTCCAACAAGTGCTAGTTTTAGTTTTGGATTTTCAGCTTTATATGTTAGATGGATAAGTCTTGGTCTTTCACTACTAGCTCTACTCACTGCCAAAAATGCACCCATACCCTGCTCTTTTAGAAAACTATCATCATGAATAACCGCTTCAAGATTTAACTCTTCTGCCATATCTTTTGCTTTTTTAGCCAACTTTTTTGGTGTCATCATTTTTGGTGGAGTATTTACAATATCTCTAGCAAAATTTACACAATTTGCAACAATTTCACCTCTTGATATAGCATCCAGCAGTTTTTCTTTATCTTGTTTTAGATTGCTATAATCCTCTGTTGAAAAGATTATCTTTTCAATCTCATTTTTTTCAGGCTCTTTTTTGTAGTTTTCAAACTTGTAACTACCTAAAATCATCCCCTCAACCATCGCTTTAATATTTCTAACTGCACAATTTTCATCTTGATAAAGCCCTATTTTAACACTTTTATTTGTTGTAGCTTTAATTTTTTTGATAGCGATAGATGAAGCTATTCGTAAGCTTTCATGATTTATCTCTTTTATAGCAACATAAACTCTATTTTTTTCAATTAGATAGATTGACTCTTCATCTTTTGCTTTAAATTTGCACATTTCAAACAAATCTTTATCTTTTTTATCAACCCATTTATGCTCTAAATTTTGATTTACAATAAATATAACCTCAACATCAGCTTTAATAGAGTTTAATTTTTTATCTTCAACTAAAAATTCCATTTTTACTCCTTATTTGTCTTTTTTTTGTGTAGTTTTATGAAAATAGTAGTAAACAGTTCCAATAAACATAAATGCAAATGGCAACACAAAATACCAATGTTGTTTTGCATAACTTAAAACTTCAAGTATTTGCTCCCCAAACAAATATGCAGGAACAATCGTAATGGCAGCCCAGCACCATGCACTAATTAAATTTATAAATGCAAACATTTTGCCACTATATCTTGTAAGTCCTATAGATATTGGAATAATCGTTCTCATGCCATACATATATCGTTGAGTAAAAATGATTGGCCAACCATATTTTTTTAAAAGTAAATGTGCTAATGCAAATTTTCTTCTTTGACCTGCAAATTTTGTATAAACATAACTTTTATTATATCTACCAATATAAAAATATATCTGGTCTCCTACAAAACCACCAAGCCCTGCTATAAATATAGCCATAATTAGGTTCATATCTCCAGCATGGCACAAAAGACCACCCATGATAAGCCCCATTTCACCCTCTAAAATACTCCAAGCAAATAAAATAATATATCCATACTCTTTCATCAAATATATGAACTTTTCATTCAAACCATCAACTGGTGCAATATATAGGTTATAACCTAAATAAGAAAGAAACGAAACAATAACAAAAGCTAAAATTTTACCAGAGTGATTTTTTAAAAAATCCATATCAGTTACCTTTAATCAAATTTAAAAATCTCTTTAGCTTGAACCATATCTTTATCGCCTCTACCAGATAAATTCACAATTATAAGCTTATCTTTGACATTTTGCTCTTTTAATTTTTTCAAATATGCAACTGCATGAGAGCTTTCAAATGCTGGAATAATTCCCTCTTTTCTTGATAACCATTGAAATGCTTCAAGTGCCTCATCATCTGTTATAGAGTCATATTTTACAACACCTAAATCTTTTAGATATGAGTGTTCTGGTCCAATCCCTGGATAATCAAGCCCTGCTGAAATAGAGTGAGCCTCCAAAATCTGCCCATCTTCATCTTGAAGTAGATAACTCATTTGACCATGCAATACCCCAGGACTCCCTTTTGTCAAACTAGCTCCATGATGACCGCTTTCAAGTCCTAAACCTCCAGCTTCAATACCGATACATTGCACCTCTTTTTCTTCTAAAAAGTGGTCAAAAATACCAATCGCATTGCTTCCACCACCAATACATGCAATAACCATATCTGGTAATCTATGCTCTTTTTCTAAAATTTGAGCTTTTGCTTCATAACCAATAATCGCTTGAAAATCTTTCACCATCATAGGATACGGATGAGGTCCTGCTACTGTTCCTATTATGTAAAATGTATCTCTAGCATTTGTAACCCAATATCTAATCGCATCATTCATGGCATCTTTTAATGTTTTAGAGCCACTTTTAACCGCTACCACTTTAGCACCTAAAAGCTTCATTCTAAAAACATTTAACTCTTGTCTTTTAACATCTTTTTCACCCATGAATATAGTACATTCAAGCCCCAAAAGTGCTGCTACTGTAGCAGTTGCCACTCCATGTTGTCCTGCTCCAGTTTCAGCTATCACTTTCGTTTTGCCAAGTCTTTTAGCTAAAAGCCCTTGCATGATAGTGTTATTTATTTTATGAGCTCCAGTGTGATTTAAATCTTCTCGTTTTAAATAAACCTTGTTTCCAATCTCTTCAGAGATAGATTTTGCAAAGTAAAGCGGATTTGGTCTGCCAACATAATCTTTCATCAAATCTCTAACTTCAACCCAAAAATCTTTATCAAATCTTATCTTTTTATACTGTTCATCTAAATCCAACAAAATTGGCATCAATGTTTCAGGCACATATCTACCACCAAATATTCCAAAATGTCCCAATTCATCTGGGTCATAGATTGATTTTTTAGGTATATACATTTTTATATCTTTAATACAGAATAAACAGAAGTGTGTTTTAAAAGCTCTTTTACACCCTCTAAAAATCTAAGCTCTATCAAAAAACATGCATCAACACAGTTAGCTTTTGCAGTTTTGATTAGATTAACCGCCGCATTTGCAGTCCCACCAGTAGCTATCAAATCATCAATCAATAAAACATTTGCATGTTCAATATCTCTAAAAGCATCTGTGTGAATTTCAATCTCATCAACACCATATTCAAGCGAATATTTAGCACCTATTGTAGTAAATGGAAGTTTCCCTTTTTTTCTAATCGGCACAAATCCAACATTAAGCTTTGTTGCAAGTGCAGAACCAAATATAAAACCACGACTCTCAATACCAGCTACAAAATCTATTTTGCTATCTTTATATCTATCATGAAGATGGTTCATAAGAAGTCCAAAAGCCTCTTTGTTATTTAACAAAGTTGTAATATCTTTAAACACAATCCCTTGTTTTGGAAAATCTTTTATATCTCTAATAGAATTTAGTAAAAAATCCAACTCTTTTTTTTCAAGCTCTTTCATTTTATTCCTTTTGGTTTGATTTTATCTGTTCAATTAATTCAAAAATATCTTTTACAATTTTTGGGTGTAAAATTTTACCACTATAAAATGGAATAACCATTGTAAAACCACTATTTTTATAAATTTTATGGCTTCCTTTTTGTCTTTCACAACTAAAACCATTTTTAATTAAAATTTTTTCAGCCTCTTTTGCATCAATTTTCGGATATTCAGGCACTTAAAGCAACCTCAATAGGTGATATGATAACTGTTTTTGATTTTAATAAATCCAACTCTTTTTTATCTAAACTCTCAATATAAAGAGCTGTCGCCTCTTTTATATTGAAAACCGCCTCTTCATAACTATCACCACAACTCACACACCCTTTTAACTCTGGAACATAAGCAAAATACCCATTTTCATCTTTTTCTATAATTGCATTAAAAACCATAAAAGCCCCCTATAACAATGCCTCAATTTTACTCTCAAGCTCTTTAATTCTACTTCTAAGCTTATCGCTTTCCATTCTATATTGTGAATTTCTACTTTTTAAAACTTTCATCTCATTTCTAAGTTTTGTTAGCTCTTCTGTTAAAATATCAATATTTCCTAATGCTCTTTGAAGTTGGAGTTGATATTTTCTAATCATAATCTCTGCTTCTTGAAGTGTTAGCTTCATGACAACATTGTTTTTTTCCTCTTTTCTTGCCATGCTCTTGAAAAAAAACATTTTAGCAAACAAAAATATAACAAACAATATAGTTGATGTTAAAAGTAACCAATCAAAAAGCATAATCTATCTTTATCAATCAAGTTCTATTTTTTTTACTCTATCACTATGTCTGCCACCTTCAAAACTACTCTCACACCAACCATCTAAAATAGACTCCACCTGCCCTACTCCAACAACTCTTTGACCATAACAAAGAATATTTGCATCATTATGACTTCTAGCCATTTGTGCTGTAAAGTTGCAATAACAAAGTGCAGCTCTTATACCTTTAAATTTATTAGCCGTCATGCTCATGCCAATTCCTGTTCCACAAACAAGTATTCCAAAACTTCCACTATCACTTAATACACTTTTTGCTACACTTTTTGCAAAATCTGGATAATCAACTCTATCATTTGTTGATGGACCTAAATCAACTACTTCATGCCCTTTAGTTCTTAAATACTCTATTGAGTAATTTTTTGTCTCAAAACCTGCATGGTCACTTGCTATATAAAATTTCATCTTTTTTTCCTTATTTTATTAATAGATTTATCAAATAGAGTGCTGGAGCGAAAAAAATCTGATTTAGCGGAGTTGCTAAAATCAATACTAAAATAATCATTCCATAATTCCCAACTTTATCAAACATTTCAGCTACTTTATAATTTCCAAACTTCATAAAAAAGTATGCTAATGCTTGAGAGCCATCAAGTGGTGGAATTGGCCATAAATTAAATATTCCTAAAATGATATTATAAACTATTAAATATGCCAACAAATAGCCAAAGAATAGCCCAATTTCTGAATTAAAATCACCAAAACCAAGTAATACACTAGCAATTGCTGCAACAGAAATGTTATATATAATTCCAGCTAGTGAAACCATAATAGCCCCATTTAAACCGCCATTATTTACAACTGTTTGCATATTAATTGGCACTGGTTTTGCCCAACCAAATAAAAATGGAGCATTTGAGATAAATAAGAGCAGTGGTACAACTATAGTACCCATAATATCAACATGTTTGATAGGATTTATGCTAAGTCTGCCCTCTATTTTTGCTGTATTGTCACCATATCTGTAAGCACTATAGCCATGCATTATCTCATGACCTACTATACCAATTAGCAGTGCCAATATTTTTGTAATAATCTCTATAATCTCTCTATTTTCCATTTTTTGCTTTTAACATTTCACTTTCGATTGTTTCAACACTTTTAAACATTCTATCCCATCTGATTTTATAGCTATCGTCCATGCTAAAATAGATAAACCATGGTTTTCCAACTATATATTTATATGGAACAAATCCCCAAAATCTTGAGTCGTTTGAGTGGTCTCTGTTATCCCCCATCATGAAATAGTTATTTTCTGGAACTATTATTGGTCCAAAATTAAATAGTTGAGGCGGATAAACACCATTATCAGTTACACTATCGTCTGTATGAATTCCAACATGCTCTTCAGACATTGGATTTTGAACCCATAAATATCCGTTTATATCATAAATCTTATGTGCTGGATAGTTTGCTTTTATAAAATCATCACCTTCATGAGGTCTTAAAAACAGATTTTTATTTACAACCATTAACCAATCTCCACCAATAGCCACACATCTTTTTACATAGTGTATTTTTTCATCTTCTGGGTATCTAAATATAACAACATCACCTCTTTTAGGACCTTCTCCACTAAATATATGTCCATCACCATCAAAATCTGGCAAAATAGGAACCTCTATCCATGGAATTCGTGGAGTTGCAATACCGTAGCTAAACTTTTTAACAAATAGGTTATCACCGATTAAAAGTGTATTTTTCATAGAACCACTTGGAATTACAAATGCTTGTGCTATAAAAAATATTACAAGTAGTACAATTATAACCGTACCTGTCCATGAATTTGAAAATGCAATAGCTTTTTGTAAAAAACTTTTTTGATTATTTATTTCACTCACAATTTACCCTTCTCTTTTTTTTGCGGATTTCAATGTATTTTCTAAAAGCATAGCGATAGTCATAGGTCCAACTCCACCTGGAACTGGAGTGATATATGAGCATTTTTGTGACACATTTTCAAAATCAACATCGCCTACAAGTTTGCCACTTTCAAGCCTATTAATTCCAATATCAACAACTATAGCACCATCTTTTACCATATCAGCAGTTATCAAATTTGGCTTACCAACTCCAACAACAACTACATCTGCTCTTTTAGTATGCTCTTTCAAATCTTTTGTATAAATATGACAAATATCAACTGTTGCATGAGCATTCAAAAGCAGTGATGCCATAGGCTTTCCTACGATATTACTAGCACCAACTACACAAACATCAAGCCCTTTTACATCTATTTTGTACTCTTCTAGCAATCTCATAACACCAAGTGGAGTACAAGGAACAAATGAGTCAAGCCCACTAACAACTCGTCCAATATTATATGCATGAAAACCATCAACATCTTTTTTAGGGTCGATAACCTCTAAAATTTTTGTAGTATTTATATGTTTTGGAAGTGGTAGTTGAACCAAAATTCCATCAATATTTGGATTTTTATTCATCATCTCTATTGTTTGAATAATTTTATCTTCACTAATATCTTCAGGCATTTCATGAACGATAGAGTAAAAATCAACTTTCGAACAAGCATCTTTTTTTCGTTTTACATATGTGTGACTCGCAGGGTCATTTCCAACCAAAATTACAGCAAGTCCTGGTATTATAGCTTTTTCTTTTTTTAAAGACAAAACCTCTGTTTTAATAGTTTCTACTATTTTATCAGACAATGCTTTTCCACCAAGAAGCAAACAATTTTGCATCTAAATCCTTTTAAATATTATTTATGTTATGATACTTCAATTTTGTTTAATAAAAAATAGATATAGAAAGAAAACATAATGAGACTTGTCTCTATTTTATTTATCACTCTTTTGCTAAGTCATGCAAAAGATTTATCATTTATCACAGATTTGGAATATGGTAGAGAGTTATATAAAAATCCGCGAGGAATTGGGTGTAACGATTGTCATGGAGATAAGGCTGAAGGCAAAATGATTGCTAGATATAAGCATAAAGGAAATGAAAAAATACTTTATGCTCCATCATTAGATGTTACAAATTATGACACATTTATAAATAATTTCAAATCTACTGAAAGAAGCAAAGTGATGCCAGAATACTTTTTGACAGATAGTGAACTTAGGTCAATTTATAAATATTTAATCTCTATAAAAAGAGAGAGATAACTTTCTCTCTTTTTATTTATATTTCATAACCTACTAGCTCTTTTAAAGCATTTACATGTGAACTTAACTCTAAATCAAAATAAGAGATAGTCACACTTAAAGATGTTTCGTTTAAAAGTTCTAAATTAATCAATAGCTCTTTATCTATCTTCTTTCTTGAAATCATTAAAAAATCATCTCCATTTATTCTAAAAAACAGTCCATCATCTGTACTATTTGATAAAAATTTAGCATATTTCTTTAAAAAATCATTTCCTTTTTCCCAACCATGCTCTCTATTATAATTTGTAAATCCATGAATATTTACAACATTAGCATAAGAGTATTTTCCAAACTCTTTACTATTTGAATATAGTACAAAGAAATATTCCATATTAAAAAATGTTGTTATACCATCCCCAACTAAACACTACACCCAG
>JACAEZ010000008.1 GCA_013388565.1 Campylobacterales bacterium
GGGTGTTAGAGTTGTTTTGCTTGGTGAGTATGTTTTAAATAGGTTTTTTAAAGAGCTTATAAATATTCCAAAAGATATGATAATAGAGCAGTCAAATTTTCATATAAACACACTTAAAAAACTTTCAAAATCCTACAATATAACTATAATCGCTCCAATAATCTTATATCATGATAAAAATTTTTACAAAACTATTGCAAAAATATCTCCAAACTCAATAAACTACTACTATCAGCAATTTTTTATTAACTATGACCATTGGAATGAAGAAAAGTTTTTTGCAAAAAAAGTTCATGAAGTAAAATCTCCGCTTATTTTCAATATAGATAATGTTAAATTTGCTTTAATGTTTGGTTTTGAATTACATTTTGATTTGATGTGGAGAGATGTTTTAACTAAAAAAGTTGATTGTGTTTTACTTCCTACTGTAACATCGTTTGACTCACTGCCTAGATGGAGAGAGATAATTAAAACAAGAGCATTTTTAAATAGTTGCTATATTTTGAGAGCCAATAGAATAGGTGAGTTTCAAGATAGTGAAAACTCATGGAAGTTTTATGGAGACTCTCTTTTTTGTTCTCCTAATGGTGAGATTATAAATAATTTGACTGATAAAGAGGAGATACTTTTAGAAGAGATTGATTTAGAGTATATAAAAGAGTGTAGAAAATCATGGGGTTTTTACAATCAAGTCAAAAAAGCTACTAATCATGAATGAGTTTTATTTAAGACAAATTGCACTATGGGGTGAAGAAAAACAAGAGTTATTAAAAGATAAAAGAGTTTTAATTATTGGTTCTGGTGGGCTTGGTTGTTCTATTGCATTTGCACTTGGAAGTAGTGGTATAGGTCATTTTAGCTTTGTTGATTTTGATACAGTCAGTAGCCATAATATTCATAGGCAAATAGCATTTGAAAAGAGTGATGTTGGTAAGTTTAAATGTGAAGTTTTGAAATCAAAAATTTTAAATAGAGCAGTTGATGTTAAAATTGATTGTTATATTGAAAATTTTGAACAGTTTTCAAATAGAGATTTAATTTTTGATTTAATTATCGATGCGACAGATAATTTAGCTGTTAGGGTATTGATAGATAAATATGCAAAAATTAAAAATACTCCATGGATTTATGGTAGTGTTGAGAAATTTTTAGGACAAGTTTGTTTTTTTGATAAAGCATCTTTTGATATGTTTAATATAATAGATAGAAAACCTGAAGGAATTGCTTGTCCAATAGTTATGTTTGTAGCTTCATTTCAAGCAAATTTAGCAATTAGATATTTAGTTGGTTTAAATGTAAAAAAAGATTTGCTAAATTATATTTATATGAGTGATGAAGGGGAATTTATTTTACAAAAATTTAAGGTGTAAACATGAACAAAAAATTTGATGAAATTAATTTTTATAAAAATATATTTTCAAATGTAGATATATTTACTATTTTGGCAGATGTGAATGGTAGGGTTGTATTTGTAAATGATTATACATCTAAAAGAGTTGGTATCTCTTGTGATGAATTTGAAACTATGACTATTTGGGATATTAATATAATAAAAAAAGATTTAAATCAAATTAAAGAGCTATTTAATACTATTATTCAAAATAAAGAGGTTATAAAATTTGAAAATAGACAACAAATAAATGGCGAATTGATATGTATTAAATGGTCTTGTAATATATTAAACTTAAATTCTGAACAATTTGTACTGTTCCATGGAATAGATATAACAAAAGAGATAGCAAAAGAGAATGAACTTGAACTATATAAAAAAGCTATAGAGTTTTCAAGTTGTGGTATAACAATAGCTGATTGTAAGCAAGAAGATATGCCACTTATTTATGTAAATAGTGCATTTTCAAAAATTACAGGTTATGAAAAAGAAGAGGGGATTGGAAAAAATTGTAGATACCTTCAACAAAATGATAGAAAGCAAGAAGAGTTACAATTTATAAGAGATGCTATAAAACATCAACAAGAGTGTAGAGCAAAAATTAGAAATTATAGAAAAGATGGTACTCTTTTTTGGAATATGTTGGATATTGCACCTATATTTGATGTTGATGGTAATTTAGAATATTATGTTGGAGTACAAACAGATATTACAAAAGAAAAAATGTTAGAAGAGCAGTTAAAAGAGCTTAATATTAATTTGAAATCTCAAGTTGATATTGAAGTAAAAAAAAGATTAGAACAAGAGAGACTTATATTTCAACAATCAAAATTAGCTTTGATGGGGGAGATGTTAAGTCTTATTACACATCAATGGAAACAGCCATTAAATATAATAAATTTAATAGCAGAGTATATAAACCTTGAATTAAATTATGGTGAATCTATAGATAGTGAATATTTGGTTAAATCAATGAATGATATAAATAAAAATATACTTTTTTTAACAAATACTATAGATGATTTTAGACAATTTTTAAAACCAGATAAAGAGAAGATAAAAATAGATGTTGAAAAGTCTATTAATGATGTTATCTCTTTATTGTATATACAATTTAAATCTTTGAATGTTCATATAGATTTTAAAATAGAAGAAAATGTTAAATATGAAACTATAGGTTACAATAATGAGTTTAAGCATGTAATATTGAATTTAATAAATAATGCAAAAGAGTCAATATTAGAAAAATATGGAAGCAATACCAAAATACCTACACCATCTATATTTATTAGAGTCTATTTAGTGGATAAAAAAATCGGTATAGATATAGAGGATTTAGGTACTGGTTTTAGAGATGATGTATTAAATAATCTTTTTCAACAACATTTTACAACAAAAGGTCAAAATGGCACTGGTTTAGGATTGTTTATATCAAAGATGATAATAGAAGAGTCAATGAATGGTTCAATTAGTGCTACAAATTCTAAAAATGGTGGTGCATTATTTAACATTTTAGTTCCGTTAGTATCGTAAATTATATATACTTTTTAGTTTTTATTATTAATTATATAATAAACTTTAACATCTATAATTTCATAATTAGTTGTTATCATTATTATAAAATATAATTAAAGGAGCTTAATGAAAAAGGTTTTAGTTTTGCTTTTATTCACATCTTCAATTTTTGCTAAAAATATCAATTATAATGAAGCTGTAGAGATAGCTTTAAAAAACAATATTGATTTTAAGCTTAAACAGTTAGAGGTTGAGCAAAAAAAAGAGATATTAAATGAGGCGACTAGTTTAGATTTTGGAAAGCTATTTTTAGAAAATAGCTCTTATTAAACAAATCATGCAGGGTATGCTTTCAATTCAAAACTTAGTTCACGAGTTGCTACATTTGAAGATTTTGGTTTAAGTGATTTTTTAACATCACAATCTTTAAATATTGCTCCAAAAGATTTAAACTATCCAAAAAGTGAGTTTAATAACGATTTTTCTATCAATTATGAATATCCACTATTTACAGGTTTTAAAATAGAAAATGCAAAAGAGATTGCATCTTTGCAAATAAAAGCTAGAGAGACATTATTAAAACGAGATGAAAATATGTTAGTTTTAGAGGTTTTAAAAGCTTATAATGGAGCTGTTGCTGCAAAATATTTTATAAGTGCTTTACATAAAGCATTAGAGGCTACTAAATCTCATGTAGAGCTATCTACAAATTTCTTTCATGAAGGTATTGTAACAAATATTGATGTTTTACAAGCAAAAGATATGGAAGCAAATGTAAATGCTAAACTTATAGAGGCAAAAAATAGATATAACTTAGCTATTGCATATTTAAAATTTTTGTTACAAGATGAGAGTATTGATGGAGTTGATGAATTTAATACATTAAATTGTAGTGTTGGAAAATTGGAAGAGCTAAAAAATATGGCTATTAAAAACAGAACAGATTTAGAGTGGGTTAAGTTAAATGAGAAGAGTAGCCAAAAAATGGTTGATATGGAAAAAAGTTCAAACTATCCAATTATTGGGTTAAATGCAAAATATGGTTTTAATGATGATAAACCTACATTAAGTAGTGATAAAGATTATTATATGGTTGGTGTTGGTTTGAAATATACTGTTTTTGATGGTGGTTTTAGTAAAGCTAAAATTGACCAAGCAAAAATTTCTCATAAACAAGCAACTCTTCAAAGAGAGAATTTAGAGTCATTTATAAAGTTTGAAGTTGAGAAAAATTTTAGAGATTTAGAGGCTAAAAAAGAGATTTTAGTAGAAAAAATAAAATCAAAAGAGTTAGCAGAAGAGATATTGGAAAAACATCAATTGATGTATAAAAATTCAATTATAAACATGACAGAGTTGTTATTAAAAGAGGCAGATGCACAAAAAGCAAGAGCTGAATATATTGAAGCAAAATATGATGAGATGATTGCAAATGCCAATTTAGCTATATCTTTAGGTTATAAAATGAAGGAGAAGAGATGAAAAAAATATTTACACTTATTTTTTTAACAGAGCTTATTTTTGCATATACTGTAAAAAAAGAGAGTATCGTTCAAAATAAAGAGTATGTTGGAACAATTTACTCTTTTGAAGAGAGAATGATAGCTACAAGATTGATGGGTTATATTAAGAGTATAAAAGTAGAAGAGGGCGATTTTGTAAAAAAAGATGATGTACTTTTTGTTGTTGACCCAAGTGATATAGACTCTCAAATAAATCAAGCAAAAGCCTCTTTAATGCAGACTAATTCAGCTGTTTTAAGTGCAGAGCTATCTGTAAGTGATGCAAAAAAAGATTATGAAAGATATAAAAATCTTTATGAAAAAGGTGCTGTTTCAAAAAGAGATTTTGAAAAAATGGAGTTAAATTTAGAGCTTAGAAAATCTCAATTAGAAAATGCAATGAGCATGAAAAAACAAGCAACAGCGGCACTTGAACAGGCAAATTCTCAAAGTAAATATTCAACAATAACTGCACCTATTGATGGAGTAGTTATTTCTAAAATGAAAAAAACTGCTGA
>JACAEZ010000074.1 GCA_013388565.1 Campylobacterales bacterium
CATGAACACCATCAGCCCCTATTTCGTCAGCCAAATCAACATAATCATTTATAATAAATATTTTTTCAAAACTTTTTACTAAATCTCTTAATTCAACTATTTTTTGCAACACTTTATCATCTATCTTTGATTTAAATCTAAATTGAATAATTTTGGCACCTCCTTCTAGCGACAATCTAACTTGATTTATCATACTGTCAAGCGGAGTCAATTTTTCATCTGTTATTACATACAAACCTCTAAGCATTTCAAAACCCTTTTTTTGATTTTTAAGAGGGTATAATATCGAAAATTTTATTAAAGGAAATTTCATGAAAAGAGCAATTTTATTACTAAACATGGGCGGTCCATCGAACAGAGATGAGATTAAAATATTTTTGACAAATATGTTTAATGATAAAAATATCTTATCAATGCCAAGTTTGATTAGAAAATTTGTAGCATTCATGATTGTCAAAAAAAGGTTACCCATAGCTACCGAAAACTACAATCACATAGGCGGAAAGTCACCGATAAACGATTTGACAAAAAGATTAGTTTCAAAACTTCAAGCAAAAACTTCTGATACTGTAGATTTTGTCATGAACTACACCCCACCATTTCCAATAGATGTTTTAAAAAAATTGCAAGATGAAAAAGTTGATGAGATAACACTTTTTTCAATGTATCCACAATACTCAACAACTACGACAAAATCATCACTTGAAAGCATTGAAGAGGCTTTAAAAGAGTTAAATTACACCCCAAAAATAAAAATCATTGATAGATATTTTGATAATGATTTATATAATAAAGCAATTATTGAAAATATAAAAAAATCTCTAAAAGATAAAAATCCAGCAGATTTTGCACTTATATTTTCAGCTCATGGATTACCTGTAAAAGTGATTGAAAAGGGTGACCCATATCAAAAAGAGATAGAGGCAAATGTTGAGATTTTAAAAAATATGCTTAAAAATGAGTTAGATTTTAGTTCAATTCATTTAGCTTATCAATCAAAAGTGGGTCCCATGAAGTGGCTAGAGCCATCACTTGAACAAAAATTGAAACAACTAAGCGAAAAAAATGTAATCATCTACCCAATAGCCTTTACAATCGACAACTCTGAAACAGTGTTTGAACTTGATATCGAACTTAGAGAATTTGCCGAAGAGCTTGGCATACATGAGTATTTGGTAGCTAGTTGTTTGAATGATAGCGATTTGTTTAGTGAGATGATTTTAGAGATGATTTAAAGATAGTACAAAATGTATTGTACTATCTCTATTTTATCTCTATTTTAACAAGTTCTGAAAATATTGCTGGTTTGTTTAAAATGAGTTCTACTTTATAAGATGAAAGTTTTTCATCGTCAGCAACTTTATAGATTTTTGAAGGTTTTATATCTATTAAATTGTCATTCATGTAAATTTTTTTCAAATCTATATTTTTCAAATCATCTAGTGAAATAAAAAATTGTAATTTTGCTTTTGAAGTATCATAAATATCTAAAAGCGCAGTTCCTATATTTACAAAATCACCATCTTTTACAAATATTTTATTTATAAATCCACTTTTAACAAAAATCTTTTTATTTTTTATTCTATCGTTTAATACAGCTATTTTGTAATTTAACTCATTTAATTGGCTATTTAGTGTAACTAGTTGATTTTTAAGGTTTAAAAGTTGATTTTTCGAGTTTATTAGTGCAAAATATTCGACATCTTTTTGAACTTTTGATTTTGTAGTTAACTCTTTTAAACTTTTATAGTTTTCATCTTTAATTTTAAATGAAATCTCTTCATTTACTATCTGCTCTTTTAAAATTTCTATACTCTGTTTTAACAATCCAACTCTATCTATTGTACTTTTTAATTCAATATTATCCAACTCATCATCTATTTGAATGATTTTTTGATTAGTTATTTCTAATGACTCTTTTGAAATATCACTAAATATAACTTTTCCGCTAACCTCACTTTTAATAGTATATTTTTCAAATGGTTCTAACTTTGCATAATAAATTTCAGCTTTTAATAAAGATAAATAACAAATTATTAAAAAAAACAGTCTCATGAAGTTATCCTAAAAATTTTATATATAAAAAATAGAGTAATGCACTAGAAATTCCAGCAAAAACACCAGCCAACATATCATCGCCCATAACACCCCAACCACTTTTTACATTTTTATCAATTTTACCTATGATTGATGGTTTCCAAATGTCATAAATTCTAAAAAATATAAAACTCAAAATTGCTTGAATTAGTGTAGCTCCTGATAAGCTAAGAGCTAAAAACATTCCAGCAACTTCATCTATTACTATCTCTTTTGGGTCATGTACACCATTTTGTTGTTGATAGATATTTGTCTCTTTAGCACCTACAATAAGTAAAAGCAGACTTAACAAAAATAGAGTTTGTTCATTCAAATATTGCATGATTAAAAGCCCAACTATCAAAGCTCCAAAACTCCCAACTGTTCCAGGAGCTTTTTTTGAAAGCCCTAAATAAAAAAATGTTAAAAATAGTTTTCTCATAATTTGCCTTTTATGTAAGTGAAGTTGTTTGATACAGTTTCATGAGTTCTATATAAAAATCTTTTTCGTTATGATTTTCTAAAAGTCCAGAAAATGGCATAAAATCATAATATAGCTTTTCTAAGTTTTTAAATCTATTTGGAAATAGTTCGCTTAAAATAATCGCTGAAATCTCTTTCCTAACTAATACTGCTGGTGGAAGCAATCCTAATTTATATAACTCCAATATAGAATCTGAACGATAAGATATATGGTGATGTTGTCCATGAGGACAAGTATTTACACTAACTAATGTTTTACATTCATTGCAATAGACATACTCGTTTGATATATCTATATCTATATCTATCCCTTTAAATGTATCATACACAGATTTTATACCATCTTTATCATAATACATTCCAAGTCCTGCATGGTTTTTTCCAATTACAATCTTATTGCAACCAAAATTTTTGGCAACAATACTATTTAAAATAATCTCATTATTTCCAGCAAAAATATATGTATTTTCAAGTGGAACAATCAATACTCTATTTGTAGGAAGATAATTTTTTACAAAATAGTCTATTGTTTTATATCTTAGTGAATATGGCATAATATCTTTTTTGTAAGGTTTTAGTAAAAAAATTACCAACATATCACTTTTATCTAACTCTAATCTAATAAGTCTCTCATGAACTCTATGAAATGGTTTTGCAGCCATCATCATGCAAGTTATACTTTTTGCTTCTATTGACTCTTTAAATTGTGATATTTGATTTTTAACCTCTTTTATATCATCAAAATATATCTCATAATCACCACAAATAGCATATTTACCCAATCTTTTTAAAGTATCATGAACTCCAGGGTGTGTAGTATCTGTTGTAGCAAATATATTTTTTACTCTCTCAAGTGGGTCTATTTCAAAAACCTCTTGAGTTTTTAGTTCACCATATTTTTTACCATTATTTACCAAATCAACAATTTCACCACTTTTTAAGCTTTTTAAAACTTCTTCATTTTTTTTACCACTTGGTGCTAATATAAATGAAAATGGAAATGTATGATTTTTATATAGTTTTGTTTTATCAACTTCATTAGACTCTTGTTTATTCATAAGTTTTGTAACAGGAGCAAGTAACCCCTCTTTTACCATGCTAAGTGTAGATATAGCCTCTTGGTCAATATATAATGTTTTATTTTGTTTTTGCGATGCCATATTTTTTTCTTTTCTCCCATAAACTTTTTCTCGATATTCCTAACTTTTTTGACAACTCTGTATCTGGATACCTATCTTGATAATTCATGATAATAAATCTTATATAATCATCAATTTCAAGTACATCCCCATTATCAAAAACTGTATTTAACATTTTTATCTCTAATTTTGGAATAATTGTTTGCATATCATCTTCCATTGTTGAGATAATCACATTTTTTTTCTTTGCCATATTTAAACAAATCTCTTTTTCATTTGGTTTTAAATAATAAAAATCTGTTAAATAAAGCATAGATTTATATTTTAAAGAGTCTATTTTTGACATATAATTTTGAGATTTAAAAGATGAGTATTGAAATATAAGATTATTTTTTTTTGCATAGTTGATTGCAAAATAGTCTGCTATTTTTTGGGAGTTTGAAACTATCATCAGTGGAAGTTGTTGTTGATAATTTATCTCTATAAAAATATGTTCAAATGTATAATTGATATACTGTTTTAAAGAGTCATTCTCTCTTTTTAAATTTTCATAAGACAAATAGTGTTCAATTTTTCTAATTAACTCTTCTATCATGAAAGGTTTTAATATATAATCTTTAGCTCCAGCTTTTAAAGGCTTACTAACTGTATCATTACTGATATATGAAATCATCAAAATAACAATCGAATTATCTTTATAATATTCAATTATTGGATAAAAATTTTGCCCAGAAATATTTGTAGAAACCAATACAACATCGAATTTTTCATCTTTAATTGCCTCTTTTAATGTTGTGGCTATTTCACAATTGTAACCAATATCGGTAAGTTTTGAAGAGATACTTTGAGCTAAATATATCTCGTTTTCTACCACCAAAATTTTCATAAATTTTTCCAATCAAAATATTTAACTAAACAAGTAGCACTAACAGCTACACCTTCACATCTACCAACAAAACCCAATTTTTCAGTTGTTGTAGCTTTTATATTTACTTTTTGAGCTTCTAATTGAAGTAAATTTGCTAAAGATTTTCTCATATTATATTTATAATTTTTAAGTTTTGGTTGTTCAGCCATTATTGTTATGTCTATATTTACAATTTCATATCCAACTTTTGTTAAAAATGAAAACACTTCATTTAATAAAATTTTAGAATCTATATTTTTATATTTCATATCATTATCTGGAAACAATTCGCCAACATCACCATATCCAATAGCCCCAAGCATAGCATCAATTAGAGCATGAATTGCAACATCTCCATCAGAATGAGCTTTAAATCCATAATCAACATCTATTTCAATCCCACATAAATACATTTTTTTATTTTGTTCGAAAGCATGAACATCATATCCAGAACCCACAAAAAAATCTCTATTTACTTCTGGCAGATTTAAATCAATTAAATCTTTCAAAAATGTTAATTTTTTTGCACTTTCACTTCCATTTACATAATAGACTGTACCACCTATTGATTTTATAGCACTGCTATCATCTGTATAAATTATATCTTGAAGTAAAGATTTTTTTAGAATATCTGTTTTTGAAAGTTGTGGAGTTTGAATAAGTTTAACTAAATCTCTATCAATAGTCTCTTCTTTATAAATGACTGTATCACTCACATTTAAAACAGGAACAATACAATCTGCTTTCGTTTTATTATCAATAATGTTTAATATCATCTCTTTAGGAGTTAGCACACGAGCAACATCATGAACTAAAACAAAACTACTATTTACATGTTGCAAAGCGTTATTAAGTGACTCCTGCCTACTTTTTCCACCTTCAACAAATAATACACTATCATCATACACTTTTTTATAGTTTAACTCATCTTTTGAAGCAGTTACAACTATCTTATCAAAGTTATAAAATGTTTTAAAATTATCTAATACAAACTTCCAAATTGGTTTATCACCAACTCTAATCCACTGTTTTTTTACTTTTGATGAAAATCTTGTAGAATCACCAGCACTCAAAATTATTAGTGTAATATCACTCAAAAATTCCCTTTATAAGATTAATTATTTATCAAAGTGTTACGAAATTATACACTATGTTTTTAATTATCTGCTTATATGTGTTACTTTTTGAAAAATATTACAACAACTGCAATGGCAAAACCATTATCATGAGAGATTGAAAGTGAAGAATTTTTGATTTTAAAAATCTTTTTAGCTTTTTTTGAGAGTTTAAAATATGGAGCATTTGATTTATCTTTTTTAATTTTTATATCTAAAAATGAGAGTCTTTCTCCAATTCCACATTTTAAAGCTTTTGAAACAGCCTCTTTAGCTGCCCAAAAACCTGCGATTGTTTCTATTTTTTTTGCAATTTTTTGCTCTTTTTTTGATAAAAATCTATCAAGAGCTTTTTGTTCAAATTTTTTTACAAACTGTTCAACTCTATTGATTGAAACAATATCTACACCAATCATGAAAATTACTGAATTACAAAATCTGTAAAAAATAGATTTTTCAATTCACCATCAGATAAGATTTGATTTAATTGACTTAATATCTCATCTTTTAATTTATCTTTACCCTTTGCAGTAGAAATCTCTTCTATTGTTTTAGAGGATAGAATTTTTATAATAATGTCTCTAATTACAGGTTTTTTAGAGTCCATTTCTGGTAACATCTCTGGATTTGCCAACTCCAATTCCATTGTTAATTTTAAATATCTTCTACCACTGTCACTTAATAGATTTACTATAAATTGAGGTAGTGGATACATTGGACCAACTGTTAAAAGATTTGCTTTTTTATCTGCTTTCTTTTTTGGAGCTTCTTCATGATGTTCATCTGCTTGAGGATGGTGAGCAGTTGCAGTACCATCTTTTGGAGCTTCATCGCCAGAACTTAATAGTAAATATGTAACAACACCACCTACTACTAACAATAAAATCAGTACAACAATAATAATAATTAAAACTAAATTACCACCTCTCTTTTCACCGCCCTCTTTCTCTTCTTTTTCATCTTTTTTTTCTTCAGCCATCTTATTATCTCCTATTTGTTATTAAAATATCAAATTATCATCTGTTTGAATTGTACTATCTTGAGGAATTTTTGAAATTTCTGTATAAAACTGTTGCTCACCATTTTTTTTGATACTAAAAACATTTTTAGGTATATCAAATGTTCTTTTAATCTCTGGATGTATAGCTAAATAATTTTTAAAAAATTCACCTGCAATAGGAGCAGCAACTCTACCACCAGTTGATGCTTTTGGAAGAGGAGTATTATCATCATTCCCATACCACACAATCATTTGAGCTGTTGGAGTAAATCCACAAAACCAAGTATCAACATTATTATTTGTTGTTCCTGTCTTTCCAGCAATCTCTAAATTATCAACTTTTGCATTTTTTCCAGTTCCTTCTATTATAACATTTTTAAGTATATCTATCATTAAAAATGCTTGTTCAGGAGATGTTATCTGTTTTGATTGAGTATTAAAAGTTATCTCTTTATTATATTTTGTAACGATCTTTTCTATCAATTTTGGCTCCACCATCGTTCCATAGTTTGATATTATTGTATAAGCTTTGCTAAAATCTAAAATAGATATGCCAAAACTACCAAGTGTAATAGATAAATCTTCTGGAAATTCGCTAAATCCAAATGATTTTAAATATTTTGAAACTTTATCCAATCCAATATCATTTACTAAATTTATAGTAGCTAAATTTCTTGAGTGTGTTAGTGCATCTTTTAATGTTATCATACCTTCAAAATTTTTTTCATAATTTTTAGGTTGCCAAGTTTTCTCTTCATCACCACTTCCAAAAGTATAAGTTCTTGAAATATCAGCAACAAAAGAGATAGGATTGTATCCTAAATCTAAAGCTATTTGATATAAAAATGGTTTTAGTGAACTACCAGGTTGTCTTTTACTTTGAGTCGCACGGTTAAAATTACTTTGAGAATAATCAACTCCACCTATCATACAAAGCACATTTCCACTACTTGGTTCTATTATAACAGTACCACCATTTAATGTTTTTGTACTTTTATCATCTGCATTTTTTAATTTATTATAACCATTTAACAGTGCATTTTTTGCAATCTCTTCAATTTCTAAATCATTTGTAAGATAAATTTTATAACCGCCATATTTTAAATCATCAATCTTATCACTCAATTTTTTTACAACTTCATCTACAAAATATGGAGATTTATTTTGAGTTAAAGACTCATCATATACCATAGGAGTCTCTTTCAATGCTAACTGAAACTCTTTTTCATCTATCCAACCAAGTGATTTTAATCTCATGATAACCTTATTTGCTCTACCTAATGCAATTTCATATTTTCGTGTTGGGTCATAAAAACTAGGAGCTCTTGGAAGACCGACTAAGATAGCTATCTCTTTAAGAGTTAATTCATCAAGATTTTTTTTAAAATATCCATTGGAAGCTGTTTTGATACCATAATATCCATGACCAAAATAGACCTCATTTAAATATCTCTCTAAAATCTCCTCTTTTGTCAAAAGTGTCTCTAATCTAAGTGCTAAAAGTACCTCTTTTAATTTTCTATCAAATGTTTTTTCTCTAGTTAGTACATTATTTTTAATTAACTGTTGAGTAAGTGTACTAGCACCTTCAACTAATTTTTGATGTTTAATATCTTTTATAATTGCTCTTAAAATTGCATCTGTATTTATTCCGCTATGTTCAAAAAAAGCTGTATCTTCAATCGCTAATAGTGATTCTATAATTCTTGGTGGAATTTCATCATATTTTGCAAAAATTCTATGTTCGCCATCGAAAAGATTTGCTACTAATTGACCATTTCTATCAAATAGTTGAGTCGTCAATTTTGGATTATAATTTAATAACCTATCAACTTCAAATCTAATTTGATTATAAAAATATAATAAAAATCCACTTCCTGCCAAAAATCCTAAAACAATGAGTGTTATAAAAAATTTTATTATCATGAACTATCTTCTAAATTCTCTATTTGTAAATGAAGAGTTTATTAACTTTTTTGTATATTCATGAGATGGATTTTCAAGTAAATTAATTGTATTTCCAAACTCAACAATTTTACCTCTATTTAAAACTATTGTATCGTTGCATAAATTTTTTATTATATTTATTTCATGAGTAACAAATAGTAGTAAAAAATTTAACTTTTGTTTTAATTTTTGAAGTAACTCTATAACACCTATTTTTGTATCACTATCCAAAGCAGTTGTAGGTTCATCAAGTAAAATCATTTTTGTATTTTCTGTTAAACTCATAGCGATTATGACTCTTTGAAGTTGTCCACCGCTAAGCTCTGATGGGTATCTATTTAAAACAAAATTACCAATTCCTAAAAATTCTAGTAAATATACAAAAAAGTTAATATCACCAAAAAATTGATTTTTTATTTTTGTAAGTGGAGATAGTGCAGTAAAAGGATTTTGAGGAATATATGCTAATGTTTGACCTTTTATTAATTCAAACTCACATGAATAATCAAATGTATATGAGAGATTTTGTGGTAAAAGTCCTAAAATAGACTTTAATGTAAGACTTTTCCCACTTCCACTCTCACCAACAATAGCCAAAGAGTTATTAATTTGA
>JACAEZ010000026.1 GCA_013388565.1 Campylobacterales bacterium
GAAAATGATGTTTTAATTATCGCTTATGGTTCAGTATCTTTAGCTGCAAAAGAGGCTATTAGACATTTAAGAAAAGATGGTATAAAAGCAGGATTATTTAGACCAATTACACTTTGGCCATCTCCAGCAAAAAGAATTAAAGAGCTTACAGATAAAATCAAAAATGTTTTATGTGTTGAATTAAACATCAGACAATACACTGAAGAGGTGGAGAGAGTATCATCAAGACTTGATATACAAGGGCTTTATAAAGTTAATGGTAGAGCAATATCACCATATGAGATTGTTACAAAAGTGAAGGAGGTATTCTAAGATGGCTTACAATTATGATAAATACTTAAGACTTGAAAAAATGCCAACACTTTGGTGTTGGGGATGTGGTGATGGTGTTATTCTAAAAGCTGTCATTAGAGCAATAGAAGCTTGTGGTTGGAACCAAGATGATGTTTGTGTGGTTTCTGGTATTGGATGTAGTGGAAGATTTTCATCGTATGTTGATTTTAACACTGTTCATACAACACACGGAAGAACTGCGGCATTTGCAACAGGTATTAAACTTGCTAATCCAGATAAACATGTTATTTGTGTAGCTGGAGATGGCGATGCTATGGCGATTGGTGGAAATCACACAATTCATGCAGCAAGAAGAAATATTGATATTAATTTTATTATGATTAATAACTTTATCTATGGTTTGACGAACTCTCAAACAAGCCCAACAACTCCACAAGGTATGTGGACTGTAAGCCAAAAATCTGGAAATATCGACCCAACTTTTGATGCTTGTGAAGTTGTAAAATCTTGTGGTGCTAGTTTTGTTGCAAGAGAGACTATACTTGACCCTAAAAAATTGGAAAAAACATTGATTAAAGGTTTCCAACATAAAGGATTTAGTTTCTTTGATGTCATGAGTAACTGCCATGTAAACTTAGGTAGAAAAAATAAGATGGATACTGCTATGAAAAACTTAGAGTGGATTGATAGTATCACTACTCCAGTTAAAAAATGGGAAGCACTTCCAGCTGAAGAGAAAATGAATAAATTTCCAACAGGAATTTTAAAACATGATACAGAAGCAAAAGAGTATTGTGAAATGTATAAAGAGGTAATTGCTTATCATCAAGGTAACAGAAAAGCAATTACACAAGCTGATTTTGCGAAAAAAATATAAGGAGTTCATCATGGCTAGAACATTAATGAGATTTACAGGTGTTGGCGGACAGGGTGTTCTTCTTGCTGGAGAGATTTTTGCAGCAGCAAAGATTAAAACTGGTGGATTTGGATTAAAAACAGCAACATATACATCTCAAGTTAGAGGTGGACCTACTGTTGTTGATATTACATTAGATGATGAAGAGATTTTTTATCCATATGCAAATGATGGTGAAATAAACTTCATGTTATCTGTTGCTCAAAAAAGTTATGATTTATTCAAAAATGGTGTGAGCGATGGCGGAACTATCGTTATTGACCCAAATTTAGTTAAATCAACTGAAGAAGACAGAAAAAAATGGAATTTAGTAGAAATTCCAATTATCACAATTGCAAAAGATGAAGTTGGAAATGTTATTACTCAATCTGTAATTGCACTTGCTATTGCAAACACATACACAAAAGCAATTGATAAAGAGACATTAAGAGAAGTAATGCTTTCAAAAGTACCTGCAAAAGTTCATGATGTAAATAATAAAGCTTTTGATTTAGGTGAAAAATATGCTCTTGAGGCTATTTCTAAAAATTAATCTGCTTAACTACAATTCTTAACTACAATTTATGAGATTTAGAAAATCTAAATCTCATAAATATATTTTTTTATATAACTATTCAACATCAAAATCAATTAGCTTTTTAGAACTCTCTTCTGGCAACTCTTCAATCTTTTTTAATTTACTCTGTATCATTTTTGTTCTAGTACCTACAAGTTTATCTATATCATCATGAGCTTTTAATATACTATCTTGTGCTTTTTTTAGTACATCTGAAAATTTATTAAACTCACTTTTTACAGCACCTAATACTTGCCATACCTCACTACTTCTTTTTTCTATAGCAAGTGTTTTAAATCCAACTTGCAATGTGTTTAAAATAGCAACAAGTGTTGTAGGACCTGTGATTATTATTCGTTGCTCTTTATATAGATACTCAATCAAAGAACCATTTCTCACAACTTCAGCAAAAAGCCCTTCAAATGGTAAAAACATAATAGCAAAATCTGTAGTATATGGTGGATGAATATACTTTTCTTTAATTGTTTTTGCAAAACCTTTTATACTGTTTTCTAAATTTTTTTGATTTTGCTTAATCAATTCGCCATCTCCAATATCATAACTATCTAACAGTGCATTATAGCCTTCTGTTGGAAATTTAGAATCTATTGCCAAAAATATAGCTTTATCATCGCTATCTTTACCAGGTAATTTTATGGCAAATTCAACTCTCTCTTGTGTATTTGGACGAATTGCAGAATTTTCTACATACTGCTCTTTTGTAAGTATATTTTCTAAAATTGCACCTAGTTGAATTTCACCTAAAATTCCTCTACTTTTTACATTTGTAAGAACCTTTTTCAAATCTCCAACACCACTAGCCAATGTTTGCATCTCTCCAAGCCCTTTATGTACAAGCTCCAACCTTTCACTTACAAGCTTAAAAGAGTCTGCAATTCGTTTTTCAAGATGTTCATGAAGCTTATCATCAACTGTTTTTCTCATCTCTTCTAGTTTTGTTTCATTTTTTGTCTCAATGCTTTGCAGTCTAAAATCTATTGTTTGAAGTATCTCTTTAAGTCGTAGTTCATTATCATTTTTAAGCTTTTCATGAGAGTTATTTAACTCTTTTATATTTTTTTCAAACTCTTCACTAAATGCTTTTAGTGAATTTTTAAGCTCTAATCTATTATCAATAAAATTTTTATCATTTCTATCAATAACCGTATTTAATTGTAAATTGTTCTCTTTAAGAAGAGTATTCAAGCTATTTGAAAATAGTTCAAACTGATTTTTTTGACTACTTGAGAGTTCAAATATATTTTTTGTTAAAGTGTCTAAAAAATTTTTAAGTGTAAAATTTAACTCTTCACGATTTTCTTTAAAAGCTAAATTAAACTCACCTCTATTTGCACGAAATTCATCTTTTAATGTTGTTTCAACTCTTGATAAATTTGTTTGTAACTCTGTAATTGTTCTATTTTGCTCTAATGTTTTAAATGTAAAAAATAGATTAATCAAGCCAAAAATTAAAACAACAATCAATAAAATCTCTATAATTCCCATGTCACACACCTCTATTTATTTGGTAAAATTATAACATTTTAAACTGTTTTGTTGTTTGTAGAAAAAAGTAGAGAAGTTAAAAGTTTAAAAAATAAATTTTAATCAACTTTTAATAAAGAGGAGAGCAGATAATTTAATTTATCTTTTCTAGCAGTTAATAGTGTATCTATCTCTTGTAAATCAACTTTACCAAAATAGACCATATCAAAAAGTTTCATCAAAGGTACCCTACAACAGCTTTTATCACACTCTGTTACAAGTTTTTTAGCTTTTTTGTAAGGTAAATCTGTCTGTAAAAATATATCAATTGCCTGTTTTACTGTTTTATTTCCACATTCGCAAATGATTTTATCTTCTATATTTTCCATATTTTAAGCTTTATAGATTATGCTCTTTTTTAAATTTAAAATACTCTTCACAAGCTTTACAAAGTTCTTGTGATAGTTCAGGCATTTTTTTATAATCTCCAGCCCACATTGTATCTTCTACAATATCATGAATTTGTGAAGCAATATCCGAAGCTAATCTTTTATATTTCGCTAACTCTTTTTTTAATTCTACATCTTCCATGACAATCTCCTATAATTTTTTATATAAGAGATTGCATAACTTATTCCATGAAGGTATTACTCATATCTTAAAACATTTAAAACATCTATTTCAGTAGCTTTTTTTGCTGGATAGTATGAAGAGACAATCACTATAAAGATTGAACCAATTACAACACTCCAAAAATCAAATATAGCTAAATCTATAGGAAGTTTTGCAGTTCCATAAACATCTGCTGGAAGTGAAACAATATCAAAATTAGATAATAGATATATGCCAAAAAGTCCTAAACTCACCCCTGCAACAATACCACTAAAACCGATAATCATACCAAGATAAAAAAAACTTTTTTTGATTTCACTATCTTTAGCACCAAGTGATAATAAAAGTGCTATCTCTTTTCGCCTATTCATGACAGTCATCAAAAGTGAACTTATAATATTTAAAGAAGCTACCAAAATAATAAGCATTAAAACAATAAAAAGTGCTCTTTTTTCCATCTGAAGTGCTGCAAAGAAATTACCATTTTGTTGCCACCAACCAACAATACCTACATTTTGAGGCAATATCTTTTTCAGCTCTTCTATATCTTTAAATGGATTTTCTGAAAATATATGAATACCATCATAATATCCATCTTCGATTTTTAGTATCTTTTGCAAAGCATTTATATCTGTATATATATATGCTTTATCGTAAGCTGCAAGTCCTGAATGAAAATAGTTTTCAACACTAAATCGTTTCATAGTAGGAGTCATGGCAAATCCTGTAGGCTCTAAATTTGTAAAAATAAGAGTTACTTTATCATTTTGTTTAATATACAAAGATTCATAAAGTTTTTTTCCAATAATTAGTTCAAACCCTTGAATGTCTCTACTTTTTACAGCCTCTTTTAAAATATCATTAATTTCAACCTCTTTTTTGAAATCAACCCCAAATATAAGCCCACCTTCTAGTTGGTCAGAGTGTTTTAATATAACTTGTGATGTTAAATATGGGCTAAGTTTCAGTTTAGGAAATTGTTCGCAAACTCTATTTAAAAGAGCTTCATCTACACTGTTTTTTGTTTTAGGATAGATTGTAAGAGGATAGTTCATTGTAAAAAGTTTTCTCTCAAACTCTTTATCAAAACCGTTCATGATACCCATAGCAATAAGCAAAACCATAACACCAAGAGCTACACCAATAAATGCCAAAATGGCAGATATTGATATAAATGGTTGAGTTTTATCAAATTTTATATATTTTTTAATTAAAAAAAGAATTAAATTATTACTCATCATGAATTTGCTATAAGCCCTTTTTTAGGTCCACTTTTACCACAACAATTTTTATATTTTAAGCCACTTCCACACGGACATGGGTCATTTCTGTTTGCTTTTTTATTTATAACAACTTCACTATTTTCTTGATGATTAAATCTTAGATTTTTATTTTGTTCATCTTCGAGTTGTCTTGCTAGTTTTTCAAATGCAACTTGCTCTTTTTGCTCTTGCTCTGTTTTGAATTGAATTGCACTAAGTGTTTCAACGGTATCATGTTTAATTCTTCTTACAAGCTCCATGAATAGATTATAAGCCTCTTTTTTATACTCAACAAGCGGGTCTTTTTGGTTATAACTTCTCAAAGATATTCCAGCTTTTAATATATCCATTTGATACAAATGGTCTCGCCAAGCACCATCAAGCACCTGTAGATAAATAATTCTCTCTATCTCATTTCGTTGTTCATTTTGTAATTTTGAGAATTTTTCTTCATATACACTTTTAATATCACTTAAAATTTTATCTTTTAAATCGTTGAATTCAAGCTCTTTTAGTTCATCGATATTTAAACTAAAATATACATTC
>JACAEZ010000017.1 GCA_013388565.1 Campylobacterales bacterium
CTACTGGGTGTAGTGTTTAGTTGGGGATGGTGTTACATAGCATAATCTATCATTTGGCTCTATATTTTGAATAAATTTTTGAAGTGCCTCAAATCCACCAGCACTAGCACCAAGCCCAACTATAAATAAATTACTCTTCTCTTGCATTTTTTATAATCCTTTAAAACATGCTTTTTAACTGTTGCAAAATATTTTGCTCTTTTGTTACATCTTTTTGAATACCAAGAAAATATTTGACTTTCTCTTTTTTTGTATCAAAAATTGGATTTATAGACAATTCGTTGTATATAAGTTTTCCAAATTTGTCATAGTTTCTAAGAATTGTTAAAATTGGCACTTTATTCTCTATTGCAACTCTTATTTGTTCGATTGCTTTTTGTTCTCTATCGTCATTTTGCAAAAATCTACAATTTTTACCAATTATATCTTCTAGCTGGTATTTAAATAGATTAATAAATGCACAATTTGCATAAACTATTGGATTGTCTTCTATATTTGGATTTGTTAAAACTATTCCATGATATGAATGTTCAAAAATTTCAAACATATTTATATCATCAACTAGCTTACTGTTATCTATTTCATGAGAGTCGTTATTGTATTTATATTTCATATCAGATTTTTTTTAACAGCTCTTTTATCATATCTATTTTTTCTTATGATGTTTTTGCATTTGTTAAAAAACCTTTATTTTATTAATTAGACTATTTTATAGCCATTTTTTGATTTTTTGTATTATAAATTTGTCGATTTATAGGCATAAAGTACCATTATTAAACAGTTATCTCAAGTTTAGATTGTACATTTCTAAAACTGTTATACATATTAAATAATGTGCTGTAGTTTATTGTTGATATGTGTGATTTTATTAAAAGTTTTTAAGCTAAATATTTGTAACTCAACAAAATATCAAAAATAGAGCTAATGAGTGAAATAGCAAGTATCATGAACATAATAACCAACTGAAAGCTAACGGCATCTATTGGATTTGCTCCTGCTAGTATCATGCCTGTTGTAATTCCTGGAATTAATACAACTCCTACAGTTTGAAGATTGTTTATTATTGGAATTAGTGAAGCTTTGATGGAAACTTTTATCTCATTTGAGTAAGCATTTTTTATTGTATCTCCAAGTGCTACTTTAGACTCTATTAAATCTTTATCTTTTTTTACTTCGCTTTTTAGTCTATTTAGTGCTAAAACATAGCTATTTAGTGCATTTCCTACTATTATGCCACCAAGTGTTATTATGTCTTTTGCTTCAAATTTGATTATGTTAAGTAAAACAAGAGAGCCTAAAACTATTGCTAATGAGAGTGTAAGTGAGATAAAAGCATTTAAAAATGTATATTTGTGTAACTTTTCTCTACTTGATGCAGTATATGAGGCAAATGCACACATAAACAGTAAAACCGCAATTACAATAAATTTATCTTCTATTTCAAATAGGTATAAAAGTACAAAACCAAGTAGCATAAGTTGCATAAAAGCTCTAATAGAGCTTATTGCAATCTCTTTTTCAAGATTTAGTAGAAAATATTTATATATTAAAATTGTGACAAAAACTAAAGAAAAAGAGGTTAAAAATGTGTAATCCAAATTATAAACTTTGCTTAATTATCTCGCTTACTCTAAAAACATCATCTTTTGTCATTAAAGTTCCACTAGGCAAACATAATCCTTTATTAAATAGAGTTTCACTAACTCCATTTGTAACTGATATTGCATTTTTGAAAAGTGGCTGCATGTGCATTGGTTTCCAAAGAGGTCTTGATTCTATATTCTCTTTTTCTAATGCTTGAATGATTTTATTATAATCACTCTTTTCAAATGTTATACAAGTTAGCCATCTATTACCTCTTGAATTTTCAAGTTCAGGCATAAAAGCTATCTCTTCAATATCACTTAAAAACTCTTGATACCATGAAAAAATCTCCCTTTTTTTCAAAACTCTCTGTTCAATAACCTCCATTTGACCAACACCAATAGCTGCTAAAACATTACTCATTCTATAGTTATATCCATAAGTTTCATGTTCATAGTGTAAAAATGGCTCTTTTGCTTGAGTAGATAAAAATCTAGCTCTTTTTATCCACTCACCATTTTCACTTACAAGCATACCACCGCCACTTGTAGTAATTATCTTATTTCCATTGAATGAGTAAATTCCAAAATCTCCAAAAGTACCTGTATGTTGATTTTCGTATGTAGCACCTAAAGACTCTGCTGCATCTTCTATGAGATAAATATTATACTCCCTGCAAATTTTTACAATCTCTTTTATACTTGCTGTTTGTCCATAAAGATGTGTGACAATCAATGCTTTAGGCATTTTTTTGCAACTTTGTAAATACTCTTTTAGTAGTTTTGGCGATAAATTCCAACTCTCTAAATCAGAATCTATAAATATTGGATTTGCTTTTTCATAAATAATTGCATTAACTGAACCAATAAATGTAAAAGTTGATGCTAAAACATCGTCTCCTTCACCTATGCCTAAAACTCTAAGAGCTAAATGAATAGCTGAAGTTCCACTCACTAAAGCTAACGCATTTTTAGCATTTGTATAGTTTTTTATAGAGTTTTCAAATTTATCTACATACTCTCCAAGTGGTGCTATATAGTTACTTTCAAATACTTTATGAATATACTCAATCTCTGTTTTATTCATGTGAGGTGGTGATAAAAATAATCTTTTCATAAGTTTATATTCCTTATCTTTTCATAATATTTGATGATTTTTTTTCTTCTAGCATTCTATCC
>JACAEZ010000113.1 GCA_013388565.1 Campylobacterales bacterium
ATCATATAAGATGGGAGTTTTTTACACTTATTTTTGTTTCTACCATTTACTAAATGCCTTTTCTAGTCCACTTAGTGCATCTTTTAATGATATATCATATCTCATAAATTTATTCATAACTCCATGAAATGGTTTTATTTGCAAACATTGGTACAACAGTTCCATAATTTTCTGGAACCAAAAAATCTTTTTTAACTAAAACAACCTCTTTATTAGATAACTCTATATCATATATTTTTTTTGCATTATCACTTACAAATTTTTGTAAATTATCCAATTTATTATGTTTTTCAAATAGTTCCGCTAAACATAAAAGAGCAATAGGAGAGCTAAAAATTCCAGCTGAACCATTTGCACACTCTTTTGAAGATTTTGTATGAGGAGCAGAATCACTTCCAAAAGATACCTTTTCATGAGCATTTAATGCTAAATTTAAAAGAGTTTCTCTATCTTTATATGTTTTAACTATTGGTTTGCAAAATAGATGTGGATTTAATCTTTCGCCAAGTAAATCATCAAGTGTAAAAAGTAGGTGATGAATTGTAATTGTGGCATATAAATTTTCATATTTATCCAACAAATTAGCTAATGTTGTTGTAGAAATATGTTCCATGATTATTTTTAATTTTGGAAACTCTTTTGCTAAATTTTCAAAAATTGGAGCAAATTCTGATTCTCTATCTAGTATAAAACCGTTAGTTTCTCCATGAATACTAAGAGGAATATTATTATTTGACATAAAATCTAACACATCTCTCATGGCACTAAAATCAAGTTCACTTAAACCACTTTCAGAGTTTGTAGTTACACCAGCAGGATAAAGTTTAACAGCTTTTATATAATCTTTTAACTGTTGCAGTTTTTCTACATTTAACTCTTTAGAGTAAAAAACTGTCATGAATGGTTCAAAATCATCACATTTTGAAGCTTTTAGAATTCGCTTTTTATATGATAGTACATCATCTTTTGAAAATATAGGTGGTGTTAAATTTGGCATTACCAAACCACCTCTAAAATATATTGAACTCAAAGGCGCAACATTTTCCAACATCTCATTATCTCTTAAATGCAAGTGCATATCAAATGGTGAATTTAAAACTAATCTCATGAAACCCCTCCTTTTTTAAACTATAGGCAATGTTATAATAAATCTTGTATCACCTTCTTTGCTGATTACATCTAATTTTCCATTCATATTTCTTTCAATAATCATTTTTGACATATAAAGTCCAATTCCAGTACCTACTGATTCATCTTTTGTACTAAAGTATGGTTCAAAAATCTTATTTAATATCTCTTGTTTGATACCGTTTGCATTATCTTTGATAATAATTTTTATATTTGCTCCATCTTTTAATACAGTTATCTCTATAACACCCTCATACTCTTTATCTATCTCTTTTTTTTCTAATATTGCATCTTTTGCATTATTTAAAATATTTAAAATTGTCTGTTTAAACTCATTTTGAAGACCAAATGCTTCAATATCATCTTCTAAATTTAGTATAGTTTTGATATTCAACTGTTCTAATTGAGCCTCTAATATTTCATAAGTATAAAGTATTGCACTTTTTAAATTGAAATTGGTTTTATCTTTTGATACTCTAAAAAAGTTTCTAAAATTATCTATGGTTTTAGACATAAACTCTATATGGTTCATGGATTTTTTTATCAATTCTCTTATAGTTGTCTCATCTAACTCACCATCTTCATAAATATCTTCAAAACTTTGAATTAATAATCCAACTGCATTTAATGGTTGTCTCCATTGATGAGCTATCATGCCCATCATTTCACCCATTGTAGCCATTTTTGATTGTTGTATCATGATTTGTTCTTGTTCTCTTCGGATATTTAACTCTTTTTTTACCTCTTCTTGAAGATTATTATTTAACTCTTCAAGCTGTTTTTGCATCTCTTTTCTCTTTGAAACATCTCTTAAAACTATTAAAGTTGATTGATAACCTTTATAATTAGTTGGTACTATTTTAGCCTCTACATAAACCTTTGTACCATCATTTTTTACAATTAAAGCTTCACTTAAACTATACTCAACATCTTCACTAAATATCTCAATATCTTCTAAATTTTGTGGATTTATAAAATCCCAAATCATTTTCCCTTCTACTTCATATTTACTATTTTTTTCAAATAGTGCCAATCCTTCATCATTTATAAAAAGTACTTCACCTCTATAATGTATGATTATTGCATCTGGCAAACTCTCTATTAAATCTTTGTAATTTTTTTCACTCTTTTCAAGTAACACTTTTATCTTTTCATTTTTTGTTACCTCTTGTTTTAGAGTATTATTTATTTCATATAAATTTTTTGTTTTTTCTTTAAATTTTTCTTCTATATTTTGCTGTAGTTTTTTCAGTTCATTCTCTGCCATTTTCTTATATGTAATATCTTGCAATTGACACATATAATATTTTTTATCATCTTCTATTTGAATCATTATATTTGCTAAGAAGTAGCAGTGCATGATAGGAAAATTAAGTTCTGTTTTTAGTATTTCATTTGTTATTGGAGTTAAATTCATGAGTTCATGAAGAAAACTCTCTACTTGTGATTCGTTTAAATGTATTAAAAAATTTTTACCTTTTACTATTGTGGGATAGTTTATTTTTACAAAATTATTTGTTTTTAGGATATTCAACTCTTCATCTAAAATAATAAATCCAATTTGAATATTGTCTAAAAAAACATCTATTAGATTATCACTAGCTAAAAAATCAGATATTATATTTTTTGAGTTTGTTTGATTTTCTAAAAAACCTTTAAGTTTAAAATCATTTTTTGATTGAGAGTCTATAATGTAACTTATATAATTATTTATCTCTTCAAAAATTCTTTCAATAAGTTTGTACTCTTGTTTTATTAAGTCAACCTCATCGACCTCTAAAACAAGTTCTGATATATCTACAATATTACATCTATCATTTAAAGTTTCCATATAATCCTCAAATGTTTACTATTGTATTATTTTCATTAAAACAGAGTGCACTAAAACTATTTCCTATTTTTTCAAATATATTATTAAAAGTGTCCCCTTTTTGATGAGAATAAATTATTAATGTTGTAAAAAATTTAACATCTACATTATTATAAATTACTCTATTTTTATTTAGATGGTTTAATATTCTTTTTGCACTATTGGTTGTATCATCTGTATGAGAACGATTAAATATAATTACAAATCTATAATCGCTTACTCGATAAATTCTATTCTCTTTTCTAACTAATGATTTAATAACTAATGATAAAAATAGATTTGTCTTTTTGACTATCTCTTGACCATATATTGTAGAAAAATTTGAAAAATTATTTATGTTTATTGTTAAAATGTTTAAATCAAGTTTTTTGTCCAATCCATGCATTAATATAATATTTAAATCCTCTTTTAAAGCCTTCATGTTAAATAGTTTTGTTAGTTTATCTATTTGACTATTCTCTTCTAAATGGTTTATTTTTGTAGCTATCTCTTTTATTTTTGAATTTGCATCATTTATATGTGTAATAAGTCTATTATGAAACTCATCAAAATGTTTTTTTAATTCACTTTTATCTAAAGAGTCTATAGAGTCATTTATTTTTGTAAAATTATCTTTTGTTAGAGTGTCTAAATTTTCATTAGATTGAGCATATATTGCAAGACTCTCTTTGATAGAATCAATACAAGTTTTAAATTTTTCAATAGCCTCTTTATTACTTGATAGTTTAAATTCATCTAATATAGCAGTTATGAAATATGTGACGACTTGTGTGTCTATATTATTGTCTTCTATTAAAGAGGTGGTATTATTTAGATGTTTATTTACTATATCTTTAAATTGGTCTATATTCATGATATTACTACCTTTGTTTTTTACTAATTTGAGAATTTTGTTCGCTTTTTAATAACCACACAAACACTTCAGCCGCTGCTTGATATAAAAGAGGTGGTATCTCTTTATCCAAATCTACATCCATCAAAGAATTTACAAGTGCTTCATTTTCAAAAATTGGTATATTAAACTCTTGTGCTTTTTGCAAAATTTTTTTTGCTATTTCACCGCTTCCTTTTGCTATAACCTTTGGAGCATTTTGTTGCTCTTTTTTATATTTTAGTGCTACGGCTTTTTGATTTATCATGATGATTTAGTATGAAAATGATATTCTATCAATATCACTCCATGAAAGCTCTTTTTTATCATGTTTAAATATATGATATACATATCTAGCAAACATGTCTGTTTCAATATTTACTCTTTTATTTAAACTATAATCTTCAAACAGTGTATTTTTTATTGTGTGAGGAATAATTGTAATTCTAAATGACTCTTCAAAAACATCATTTACTGTAAGACTAACTCCATCAATAGCAATAGAACCTTTTGGTACTACAAATTTTATAAACTCTTTATCTATTGCAATAGTAATATCTGTAGAATTTTGAGTTTTTTTGATATTTTTTATAACACCTATACAATCTATATGCCCTTGAATAATGTGACCTTCAACTCTATCACTAAGTTTCATAGCAGGTTCTATATGAACTTTTGTTTTATAATTTTCAAGTGCTAAAATATTTTTTGATTCACTTCCTATTTCAACACTAAAAGTTGGATAATCTATCTCAACCACTGTCAAACAAGCTCCATTAATTGCAATGGAATCTCCAACTTTAGGCTTATGGTTTGCTTTGATTATTAAAACATTGTTTTTAAAATCAACAACTTCACCAAATTCTCTTATTAATCCTGTAAACATACCTAAACTTCCATTAATGAGATAAATAGTAACACTGGATAAATTATTACATTTAAAAACTTTAATCTATTTGAAACTTCCATATCTTGAGAAAAAAAGAGTTCTAAGAAATTCTTATCATTATTATTAATTTTATCGAATATATAAAGTTTTATAGATATGTCAATAAATTTTACTATAATAATTGAGATTAGAAGAAGATTATATATATTTAAACTAATCATGATAAATAAACAGTAATAGAGCGAAAAGTGACGAATGAAAAAAAGAATTGGATTATTGTTGTAGTAAAAGTAGAGATTTTTTACTATCTCTTTAAACGAGCCACCTTTTTGCCAAATGGCTTCTATTATTTCTAAACAAAAGAGTATAATTGCGATTAATAAAATATTTTCCATGAAAAAATTTTACACAAAATCGGCTTAAAGGATAGATTTGAATAAAAGAAAATGTGACCATTGCCATTTAGAATATGATGAAAATATATTGATAAAAGATGAAAGTGGTGGTGAAAAAAAATATTTTTGTTGTAAAGGGTGTCAAGGTGTTTATCATATTTTAAAAGATAGTCATCTTGATGGTTTTTATGAAAAATTGGGTTCAAATAGTTTAGAGCCACCAAAAGTATTAGATGCTGATTTAGAGAGATTTAATTTAGATGGATTTAGAAAAAAATATATAAAACAAAAAGATGGATTATCTGAAATTTATCTAATAATAGAGGGAATTCACTGTTCTGCATGTGTTTGGTTAAATGAAAAAATTTTACATCAA
>JACAEZ010000062.1 GCA_013388565.1 Campylobacterales bacterium
CTTCCAAGGTGTCTCACCGTTTTGGAACTGGAATTATAATTGGGTTTTGCTTAAAAGAAGCTGAAAATTTGAGATGGGGCGAAATTTTATTTTAACAACCTGTTTTAGATATGTAAGAATAGCCTGTTTCTGGGGTTATGCAGATGTAAATTGATTTATTAATTGAACTATCTTGTAATTCAATTTGGCAAACATCTTTGTTAATATTAATATATGGATTATAAATGTTATTATTATTTGTGTTATTATTATCTGATAGATAACTATTAAAAACTTTTCCATTATAATCAAAAAATATTCTATTTGAAGATGAACAACCTTTTGATAAATCAACTTTTGTTATTCCATATGTTTTGTTTAAATTCAATTTTTCATTAATTTTATTTTTTTTATCACTATCAAAAGATGAAAAATTTGTACCTATTAAGTATTTACTAGTATTCAATGGGTCTAATGCTACCTCTTTTATAGATTGTGAATGATTTGGATTTCCTTCATATCTATATAAATATGTCGTACTTGTTGATGGTGTATCTGAAAATATAACATAAGCACTATCGCCAACGGCATCACCATCCGAACTAAAAAAAATTTGCCATCTTCCATTAAACCAATACCTAGGGTGCTTTTGTTGTTTTATACCACTGTAATTTGAAACTTTTTCATTTGGAATAAATTTATTATCACTCATCGCCAAATGTTGAGTATATTTTATATGTGAAAGAAGTTGATTTGCAGCTAGTTGTAGATTGTCTTGCTTAAATGATGGAGCTATAAATGTTGAAAGGATTGATATTATCAATATTACAAATACAATTTCTATTATTGTAAAAGATTTATGATACATATCAATCCTTCATGAAATGAATATATTATTTAAACTTCATATGTGAATAAATTCTTAAAACTTCTGGGTCTGATATTAAACACACATCTTTTGTATCTTTATCATCATAATCAATATGAGATAGTATATCTCTAGCTATATTTATTCTTGCTCTTTTTTTATCATCTGATTGAACTATTATCCATGGAGTATATGGAGTATGTGTTCTTGACAACATCTCTGTAAATGCCATTGAGTATTCATCCCATTTTTTCTTTGATTGTTCATCTATTGCACTTAATTTCCATCTTTTTAGTGGGTCATGCTTTCTTTCATCTAATCGTCTCTCTTGCTCTTCTTTACTTACATCTAAAAAATATTTAAAAAATATAATGCCACTATTTATTAACATCTGTTCTAAACTTGGTGATTGTATTAAAAACTCTTTATATTCATCATCGGTACAAAAGTTCATGACTCTCTCAACCCCTGCTCTATTGTACCAACTTCTATCAAAAAATACTATCTCTCCACCATCTGGTAAATGTTTGATATATCTTTGAAAATACCATTGTGTTTTTTCAACATCACTAGGTTTTGCAAGTGCTACAACTCTAGCACCTCTTGGGTTTAAATGTTCTATCAAAGCTTGAATTGTCCCACCTTTACCAGCTGCATCTCTGCCTTCAAAAATTACAAGTATCTTTTTATTTTTTGCTTTAACCCAATTTTGAAGTTTAACTAACTCTATTTGAAGTTTTTGCATCTCTGCTTCATAAAATTTGCCTCTAAGCTTACCTTCTTTGAAAGCATTTTCTACATCTAACTCTTCAGGTCTTTGATAAATATATTTATTATCCATTTAAATCCTTTAAATTTTGGTAAAATTTCATAAATTCTATCTATTTTTAAAATAAAATAAGGTTAAAAATGAAAAATTGTTTAATGATAATTGGTGAAGGTATAAAATTAAGTGAGATATTTATTGAATATTTATTACGAGAAGTAAAAAGAAATATAGAAGTTTCTGAAATAATTTTTTTCAACGAACATGAGAAAGATATATTTATGGATATATCACATTTTAAAGAATATGACAATATTGTAATAGCCATTCATAAAAATAGTTTTGCATCTGTGTCAAAAATTATATCAACTGCGATAAACGATTCATTAATTGCAAAAGATGGCTTACTAATGCCTTCATCTGCCATATCATATACAGATGGTAGCTATTTAATAGAGGTTGCTGAAACTATAATAAACTGTATAGAGATAGAAGAGAGTAAAAAAATACCAAAAATTTTTATTACAGAACCAAAAGAGTACAAAGTAATAAATATATTTGATATTGATGATGAGAGTATAAAAGTACTATTTAATCCAATAGCTTCCATGAATGGTGTTTCGATAGAGGTTTCAAAAGTTGTATCAAATTGGAATAAATTAATAATTAAATCAAATAAATTTGGAGAAATAGACAATTTTATTTCACAAATTTCTACACTTTTTTCTCAAAAAATAGTTACAGAAGGTGATATTGTAAAATATATTATTGCAAAATTTACTCTCCATGATAAAAGTATCTCTTTTGCAGAGAGTTGTACAGGTGGTCTTGGAGCTTATATGTTTACAAAAGAAGCTGGAAGTTCAAATATCTTTAACGGCTCTGTTATAGCATATTCAAACAGAATAAAACAAGTTTGGCTAAAAGTTGATGAAGCAACTTTAATAAAAAATGGTGCTGTTAGCGAACAAGTAGTTGATGAGATGTTAGATGGAATTTTAGCATTAACAAATAGCAATTATGCTATTGCATTTAGTGGAGTTGCTGGACCAACAGGTGGAACAGTATCAAAACCGATAGGTACAGTTTATGTAGGTGTAAAAAGCAACAAAGGTGAAAAAATAGTAGAAAGATTACATTTAGAAGGAGATAGAAATTATATTCAATCTCAAGCAGCTAATCATGGAATATATCTATTAGTAAATATAGCAAAAGAGATATTATTATAATAGCTTTTTAGATGTACCCTTCAAAACCATTAAGTTAAGCTATTCATGATTTTTTGTAGATTGCTTAACTTCGTTCGCAATGACCGATAAAGTCTATAAAATCGTCATTCCAAGGAAGGCTAAGCCGACGAAGCACTCTATTAAAAGAATACAATTTGTCTTAACTTAATGGTGTTGTGGGTGCCTTAATACAAAATAGTTATCAATTAAAGCAAAAATTTATTTTTTATTAGTTAACATACTTTAAATGCTATTTAATCAATAAAAATTTTAAGCAAAAGCTAAGGATAGCCGATGAATAAATTAATAGGGATGTTATTATTAACTATAGGTTTGATGTATGCTAGTATAGCTCCTAAAAACTCTACTTTAAGTGAATTACAAGTTTTAACAACATTGCAAATAGATTCTTCTTTTTTATCTACTCAAGAGTATAAATCAATAAAATCTAATTTTAGAGAGTTGACAAAACAAGATATTGCTGAAAAATTAAAAAGTGGTTACTACTTTTTACCGCCATTGCAAGATTTGTTATCTAAATCAGTAGTTCCTGATATGTTTTTATATCTAGCTATGATAGAGTCTGATTTCAATATTAATACAACTTCTGATAAAAATGCTAAAGGAATTTGGCAATTTTTGCCATATACTGCAACACTTTATGGATTGAAAATAAATGATTTTGTAGATGAGAGAAAAGACCCAATAAAATCTACAGAGGCAGCACTTAACTATTTAACAAAACTGCATAATAAATTTGGTAAATGGTATTTAGCGGCTATTGCTTATAATTGTGGTGAAGGTGCTTTACAAAAAGCTATAGAAAATGCTGGAAGTGATGATTTAAGTGTATTATTAAGTGACAATAATAAATATTTACCAAATGAGAGTAAGCAATTTATTAAAAAATTAATCGCTTCTGCACTGTTTGCACAAAACTCTAAAACAGCAAATTTAGATGAGTTATCTAAAATGTTAAACAAAGGCTCTTCTCAAACAATTGCTTCTGTTAAAGTAAATGGTGGAGCATCACTATTTGATATAGCAAAAAGCATGTATATTAGTACTAAAGAGTTAAAAAAATATAATAGACATTTAACACAAGATGTTGTACCACCTGTGAAAAAAGATTATCAAATATATATTCCATATAACAAACTTGCTCTATTTAAAGCTAATTATAAACCTCAAAAGAGTACACAAATTGTAACACATACTATCGCTAAGGGTGAATCTCTTTATACAATAGCTAAAAAATATGCGGTCAAAATAGAAGATTTGAAAGATATAAATGGATTAACATCCAATAATTTAAAA
>JACAEZ010000101.1 GCA_013388565.1 Campylobacterales bacterium
CCATTTCTGATGAATCCACTTCATGATAGCTTCCGTCAAATACAATTACTTTAACATCAACAATTGGATACCCAGCTAATACACCACCTTGTAGTGCTTCTTGAACACCTTTATCAATAGCTGGAATATACTCTTTTGGAATAACCCCACCAGTAATTTTATTTTCAAATTCATAACCTTTACCTGGTTCTTGAGGAATAATTTCAAGCCAGCAGTGACCATATTGACCTTTACCACCAGATTGTTTGATATATTTGCTCTCTTGTTTAACACTATTTTTGATAGTTTCTCTATATGCAACTTGCGGTTGACCTACTTCAGCTTCAACTTTAAATTCTCTAAGCATTCTATCTACAATAATTTCTAAGTGTAACTCACCCATACCAGAAATAATTGTTTGACCAGACTCTTCATCAGTAGAAACTCTAAAAGATGGGTCTTCTTCTGCAAGCTTACTTAGTGCAATACCCATTTTTTCTTGGTCAGCTTTTGTTTTTGGCTCAACTGCAACAGAGATAACTGGATCTGGGAAATCCATTTTTTCTAATATTACTGGGTTTGACTCTTCACATAGTGTATCACCTGTTAGAGTTGATTTTAAACCAACTACTGCACCGATCTCTCCTGCATATAGTTCCTTAATCTCTTCTCTTTTATTTGCATGCATTTTAACAAGTCTTCCAACTCTCTCTTTTTTATTTTTTGTAGAGTTATATACATAACTACCACTTGATAAAATACCTCTATAAATTCTTGTAAATGTTAATTGTCCAACAAATGGGTCTGTCATAACTTTAAATGCAAGTGCAGCTAATGCGCCATCATCTGTAGATTCTACACTTACACTCTCTCCTGTATTTGCATCAATACCTTTTATTGTCATAACTTCTGTTGGAGCTGGTAAATATGCAACAACTGCATCAAGAAGTGTTTGAACACCTTTGTTTTTAAAAGCAGTTCCACAAAGCATAGGAATAAAACTCATTGAGTGACATCCAGCTTTTATACCTTTTATAATTTCATCATTTGTTAGCTCTTCGCCACCAAGATATTTTTCCATTAAAACTTCATCTGTTTCTACAACAGCTTCAATCATTCTTTCTCTATACTCTTGTGCTTTATCAGCCATATCAGCAGGAATATCAATTACATCATATTTAGCACCCATTGTTTCATCATTCCAAACAATAGCTTTCATTTGTACTAAATCTACAACACCTTTAAATGTATCTTCAGCACCAATTGGAATTTGAATAGGTACTGGAGTAGCATTTAATCTTGTTTTAATTTGATTTTCAACATTATAAAAATTTGCACCAATTCTATCCATTTTATTAACAAATACTATTCTTGGAACACCATATTTATTTGCTTGTCTCCAAACAGTTTCAGTTTGAGGTTGAACACCACCAACAGAACAAAATACAACTACAGCACCGTCAAGTACTCTCATACTTCTTTCAACTTCGATAGTAAAATCAACGTGTCCCGGAGTATCTATAATATTTATTTGATGATTATTCCAGTAACAAGTTGTTGCAGCAGAAGTAATTGTAATACCTCTCTCTTTTTCTTGTTCCATCCAGTCCATTGTTGCTGCACCTTCATGAACTTCACCAATTTTATGTGAAACACCTGTGTAAAATAAAATTCTTTCTGTTGTTGTTGTTTTACCAGCATCTATGTGAGCAGCAATACCAATATTTCTAACCATATTAATAGGATTTTTTCTTGCCATTTAATTTCCTTTATAAAATTTTGAAGGGTTTAATTTGAAGTTTAATGTTTTTTGTAGTAAATAGTAGAAGCAAAAAAATTGTATTGCTTCTTCTATTTGTTTCATATTACCATCTATAGTGTGCAAATGCTTTATTAGCTTCTGCCATTTTATGAGTATCTTCTTTTTTCTTAAATGATGAACCTCTATCATTTGAAGCATCTAATAGTTCATTTGCCAATCTGTCTGTCATTGTTCTTTCATTTCTTTTTCTTGAAGCATCAATAATCCATTTTATTGCAAGTGCTTGTTGTCTTGCAGCTCTTACTTCAACAGGAACTTGATATGTTGCCCCACCTACTCTTCTACTTTTTACTTCTACTAAAGGTTTAACTTTATTTAAAGCCTCTTCAAAAATAGTAATACCTTTTACATCACCAGATTTTTTTTCAATCTTTTCTAATGCACCGTAAAACACACTTTCTGCAACACTTTTTTTACCATCATACATTAACTTATTAATAAATCTTGTTACAACTAAAGAGTTATAAATAGCATCTGGTGTAACTTTTCTAACTGGAGCTTTTCTTCTTCTCATTTTTTATTATCCTTTACTTTTTCTTTTTACCTGCTGGTGCAGCTGCAACTTGACCTGGTTTCGGTCTTTTTGTACCATATTTACTTCTAGATTTCTTTCTATTATTTACACCTGCTGTATCTAATGAACCTCTGATGATATGGTATTTAACCCCTGGTAAATCTTTTACCCTTCCGCCTCTAATTAATACAATAGAGTGTTCTTGTAAATTGTGACCTTCACCTGGGATATATGAAATAACTTCAAATCCACTTGTAAGTCTAACTTTTGCAACTTTTCTTAAAGCTGAGTTTGGTTTTTTTGGTGTAGTTGTATATACTCTTGTACAAACACCTCTTCTTTGTGGGCATTCTACAAGGGCTGGTGATTTTGATTTTTTTACAACTTTCTTTCTTTCATTTCTAATCAACTGGTTAATTGTTGGCACTCTTTTTTCCTTTCAAACATTATATAAGTTTCGTCAAAAATTTTATCTGGAATGATATTAAAAATAAACTTAAATTTGACTAAATTTAAGTTATTTTTTATAATTTCTACTATTTAAATTTTACAGATTTATCTCTGTATAAACCTGTTCCAACAGGAATAATTCTTCCTAATATTACATTTTCTTTTAAGTCTTCTAAGGCATCTATTTTTCCAGCAATTGCTGCATCTGTTAAAACTTTTGTAGTTTCTTGAAATGAAGCTGCTGAAATAATACTATCAGAGCTGATGGCTGCTCTTGTAATACCTAATAGTACTGGCTCTGCGATTGCTGGTTCACCACCAAGCTTCATGATTTTTTCATTCTCTTCTTTAAATCTTCTTCTTGAAATCAAATCACCTTCAATAAATTTTGTATTTCCACTATCTACAATTTTTATTTGTCTTAACATTTGCGATAATATTACTTCAATATGTTTATCAGATATATTAACACCTTGTTTTCGGTAAACTTGTTGAACTTCACTAACTATGTAATAATGAAGTGCTTTTTCTCCAAGTATTTTCAATATATCATGAGAAGATACAATACCATCAGTTAATCTCTCACCTGTATGAACAAATTCCCCATTATGAACTAATATCTGTTTAGATTTATCTATAATATACTCTGTTATAGCACCATCTTTACCTGTTATAATAACTCTATCTTTACCTCTTAATGGTTTTCCAAAACTTACGACACCATCAATTTCTGCTAATACTGCTGGATCTTTTGGTTTTCTAGCTTCAAACAGTTCACTAACTCTTGGAAGACCTCCAGTAATATCTCTTGATTTTGCAACTGCTTTTGGTGTTTTAGCTAAAATATCAGCTAACTCTGCAGTAGCTCCATCTTGAACAAAGATACCAGTTTTCGGCTCTAGTGAGTATCTTAATATTATTCCATCTGATGTAGCTACTAAAATTGTAGGTTTTAATCCTGTAGGAACATACTCATTTATAACAAGTCTTGTTTGTCCAGTTAATTCATCTGTTTGTTCAGTCGCACTAACTCCAGGAATAATATCTTCAAATGAGACAACCCCACTAGCTTCTGCAATAATTGGATTTGAATATGGATCCCACTCTGCTATTATTAAATGGTCTTGATTAACTGGATGAGCTATCAACATATTTGATGTAACTTTCGCACCATCTTCAATTTCTATAATAGAGCCTCTTGCTATATAGTGTCTAATTGCTTCTCTATCATCACCATCTGCGATAACTGCAAAAACACCCTTTTCATCTACTTTATCACCTTTTTTAAATGTATTAAATGGCTCTAAATAATCACCTTTTAGCTTAAAGTATCTTATAACACCCTCTGCTTTTGAGAATATTTTTTGTGTAACAGGAGCCCCATTTTCTACTTTTAATTCACTTCCGTATGGAATCCTATTTGGAACATTCCATCCATCTTTGATTACCTCTACAATAGAGTCATTTTTTGATATTTTTTGCCCATTTTCATATGGTAAAAATATTTTACCCTCTATTTTGCCACTCACACCTGCTAATTCATTTGGTTTAGCTACATCTGTTTTTCTAAGAGAGTATCTAACTTGTTCAGTAGAATTTTTAAGAGTTAATACAATCTCATCATGAGCACTTTCTACTTCTAAAGTACCATCAAAAAGTGCTTTTATTTTAGGCTCAACCAATAATATAGCAGAATTTCTTCTATTTGCTACAATTAATTTAGAATCTCTTGTTTTGTATGTTTTAAGATTATAGTATCTAATGAAACCTTCTCTTGTACATACAACTTGTCTCTCCTCTTGTGTTCTTGAAGCTGTACCACCGACGTGGAATGTTCTAAGTGTAAGTTGTGTTCCTGGTTCACCAATTGATTGAGCCGCCAAAATACCAATAGCTTCTCCAGGTTTTACCATGTCGCCATCACCCATATTTAAACCATAACATTTTGAACATACACCTTTTTCAGCTTTACATGTAATTGGTGTTCTAATAATTACAGATTTTATTCCTGCTTCTTTGATTACTTTAGCAGAGTCTTCATCTATCATCGTACCTTCGCTAAATAGTATCTCATTTGTAATAGGGTCAATAATGTCTTCAGATAAAACTCTTCCTAAAATTCTATCTTCCAAACTTTCAATCAAATCCCCACCAACATTTATATCTGTAATCTCTATACCTTCATGAGTACCACAATCATGCATATTGATTTTTACATTTTGTGCAACATCTATCAATTTTCTTGTTAAATATCCAGCATTTGCAGTCTTTAAAGCGGTATCCGCAAGACCTTTTCTAGCACCGTGTGTTGAAATAAAGTACTCTAAGACGTTCAACCCTTCTTTAAAGTTTGAGATAATTGGTGTTTCAATAATAGTACCATCAGGTTTTGCCATCAATCCCCTCATACCAGCTAACTGTCTAATTTGAGCTGCACTACCTCTAGCACCAGAGTCTGCCATCATATAAATAGAGTTAAATCCACCTTTATCAGTTTGAGTAAGCTCCATCATTTCAGCAGCAACAGAGTTGTTTGTATCAGTCCAAACATCTATAATTTTGTTATATCTCTCTTGTTCAGTTAAAAGTCCAGCTGAAGATTGTTGTTGTATCTCTTTCACTCTTTTTTTAGCATCGTCTATTAATTTTTTCTTACCTTTAGATACTTTAATATCATCAATTGATATTGAAATCCCAGCTTTTGTTGCATATTTAAAACCTAAATTTTTCAAATTATCCAAAAATTCAGCAGTTACTTTGAAACCACCAAATTTATAAACATTATCAACCAATGCACCAATATCTTTTTTCTTTAGTGTTTTATTCCATAAATCAATAGATACAAAGCTTGGTAAGATAGCTTTAATAATTAATCTTCCTATAGTTGTTTGAACAATTCTTCCATCTACTATAGTTCTAATTTTTGCATTTATATCAACTGCACCCATTTCTAATGCAACCATTCCCTCTTCAATAGATGAAAATAGTTTATTAGTTCCTTTTGCACCGCTTTTTTCTAAACTTAAATAGTAAATTCCCAAAACCATATCTTGTGCTGGAACTGTAATAGCTTTACCAGAAGCTGGTAAAAGAATATTCATAGAACTAAGCATCAATATTTTACACTCTGCAATCGCCTCTTGTGATAGTGGAACATGCACAGCCATTTGGTCACCGTCAAAGTCTGCATTGAATGCAGAACAAACAAGTGGATGTAATTGAATAGCTTTACCTTCAATCAATTTTGGGTGAAATGCTTGAATTGAAAGTTTATGAAGTGTTGGAGCTCTATTTAATAACACTGGATATTCATCAACAATCTCTTGTAAACACTCCCAAACTTCATTTGTTTTCAACTCTATCATTTTTTTGGCAGCTTTTAAAGTTGTTGCATACCCTTTTTCTTCAAGTTTTGCTAACAAGTGTGGTTTAAATAGTTCAAGTGCCATATTTTTAGGTAAGCCACATTGATCCATTCTTAAATTCGGTCCAACAACGATAACACTTCTTCCTGAAAAGTCAACCCTTTTACCAAGAAGATTTTGTCTAAATCGTCCAGATTTACCTTTAATAATCTCACTTAAAGAGTTTAAAGGTCTTTTGTTTGCACCTTTTACAGCATTGCTTCTTCTACCATTATCAAAAAGAGCATCAACTGCCTCTTGCAACATTCTTTTTTCATTTCTAATAATAATCTCTGGTGCATCAAGCTCTATAAGTCTTTTAAGTCGTTGATTTCTATTAATTACTCTTCTATACAAATCATTTACATCTGAAACTGCAAATTTTCCACCATCAAGTGCAACAAGTGGTCTTAAATCTGGTGGTAACACAGGCACAACTGTAAGCATCATGTGGTGTGGTCTATTATCAGAATTTAAAAATGCCTCTACAACTTTTAATCTTTTAATAATTGTTTTCTTTTTAGCTTCAGAATTTGTACTACTTATCTCTTCTTTTAATCCATGAAATAGAGTAACCAAATCTAAATCTTCAAGCATATCTTTTACAACTTGTCCACCCATTTCAGCAACAAAACCAGTATGCTCAAATCTTTGTTTTAATGTTTGATATTGCTCTTCATTTAAAACATCATATTTTTCAACTTTTTTTGTATTTTCGTTATCATAGTATGCTTCACCAGACTCTCTTACGATATATGCTTCATAATAAAGTACTCTTTCAAGGTCTTTCATCTTCACACCCAAAAGTGTACCTATTCTACTTGGAAGTGAGTTTACATACCAAATGTGAGCAACAGGAGTTACTAACTCTATATGCCCCATTCTTGACCTTCTAACTTTTGATGTAGTTACTTCAACCCCACATTTTTCACATACTACACCTTTGTATCTCATCTTCTTATATTTTGCACAAAGACACTCATAATCTCTTACAGGTCCAAATATTTTTGCACAAAAAAGACCATCACGTTCTGGTTTTAATGTTCTATAGTTTATAGTTTCTGGTTTTTTTACTTCACCAAAGCTCCATGACAATATTTTCTCTGGACTAGCCAAACCCAATTGGAACAGACTAAAATCTTCAGTTTTGTTATCATCACCCAATTCAAAAGGAACCATTTTACTCATCTTCTTCTTCCTCACTAAATACTTTTACATCAAGACCTAATGATTGTAGCTCTTTTGTTAAAACATAGAATGTCTCTGGAATACCAATATCTTCAACATTCTCACCTTTTGTGATAGCTTTATAAGCAAGCAATCTTCCTTCAACATCATCAGATTTAATAGTTAGCATCTCTTTTAATGTGTGAGCTGCTCCATAAGCTTCTAATGCCCAAACTTCCATCTCTCCAAATCTTTGTCCACCAAATAGTGCTTTACCACCAACTGGTTGTTGTGTAACAAGCGAGTAAGGTCCTGTACTTCTTGCATGAACTTTTTCATCGACTAAGTGGTGCAGTTTTAACATATACATGTAACCAACATTTACCCTCTCTGTCATTTTTTCACCTGTTCTACCATCAAAAAGAACTGTTTTCCCATCCATATCTATTTTAGCTAATTCAAATAATTTATTTAAATCTTCAACTTTTGCACCTTCAAATGCAGGAGTTGCGAAACAAACCCCATTCTTAGCCCAATCTCTTGCATATTTAATTAACTCATCATCACTTAATGTATCAAGTAAACCCTCTGCAACCATCATTTGAGAAATTTGAGCAATCTGTTTCATTTTCGTTCTAAGTTCATTAACAAACTCTACTCTTTTTTTGTCAAAAACAGTTTGAAGCTGGTCTCCTAGTTTTCTACCAACTAATCCTAAATGAGTTTCTAATATCTGCCCAATATTCATCCTACTTGGAACCCCTAGTGGATTTAATACAAAATCAACACTCATACCATCAGCTGTATAAGGCATATCAATTACAGGAATAATAGTAGATACTATACCTTTATTTCCATGCCTTCCAGCCATTTTATCACCGACTTTTAATTTTCTTTTTGTAGCTATATAAACTTTTACAAGTTTTACAACACCACTTGGTAAAATATCATCTTTTTCTAAAACAGATAGTTTCTCTTCATGCTCTTCTCTTAGCTTTTTCTTCTCTTCAAGAAAATGGTTTTTCACTCTATCGTATTCATCTTTTACACTATCATCATAATGTCTAACCAATGAGTTAAGAGCAAATCTATTAATTTCATTTAATTCAATAGAAGAGACTTTTTCACCTTTTTTGTACTTTTTATTATTTACATCAACTTCATCTCTTAATACATTTTTAGAGAGAATTTGAACAAGTCTTAGCATCTCTTCTCTATCTAACATTAACAACTTATCATGATGTTCTCTATCTAATATAGCTTTCTCTTCATCATATGCTTTTTGTGCTCTGTTGTCTTTTTCATACCCTTTTTTAGTAAAGATTTTTACATCTATTACAACACCTTCCATGGACTCTGGACAATAAAGAGATTTATTTACAACATGACCTGCTTTTTCACCGAATATAGCTCTTAAAAGTCTCTCTTCTGGAGTTGGCTTCACTTCACCTTTTGGAGAAACTTTTCCAACTAAAATCATTCCAGGTTTTACATTTGTTCCAATTTTTACTATACCGCTATCATCTAAATGTGCAATATCTTCTTCTTTAACATTCGGAATATCTTTTGTTATCTCTTCTATTCCATGTTTTAACTCTCTTGCTTCTATATCTTTTTCATATATATGCACACTTGTAAATACATCATCTTTTATTATTCTTTCACTTACAACAATAGCATCTTCAAAGTTGTATCCATTCCATGGCATAAATGCAACAAGTGCATTTTTTCCAAGTGCAAGTTCACCTCTATCACTACTAGGTCCATCTGCAATAACTTGATTAGTTTCTACTCTTTCACCTTTTTTTACTATTGGTGTTTGAGTAAAGCATGTATTTTGATTTGTCCTAATATTTTTTTGTATTGGGTAGTGGTCAATGAAAGAGCCATCTTCATCTTCACCTAAAATATAAATATTTTTAGCATCAACTTTTTCAACAATTCCTGCTCTTTTTGCTTTTATACTACTCCATGAATCTCTTGAAACCAATCTTTCCATTCCAGTTCCAACCATTGGAGCTGATGTTGTAATTAATGGAACAGCTTGTCTTTGCATGTTTGAACCCATTAATGCTCTGTTCGCATCGTCATGCTCTAAAAATGGAATTAAACTAGCAGCAACACCTATAATCATTTGAGGAGAAAGGTCTATTAAATTTACTTTACTTTTTTCAACCAAAGTAATTTCACCATTAACTCTAGCTTCAATTAAATCATCTTTAATTTCGCTTCCATCATCTGTTAATATTGTACTTGAAGGTGCTATTACCATACCCTCTTCTTGTGTAGCAGTATAATATACTACTTCACTAAGTATCTTGCCTTCTACAACTTTTCTATAAGGTGCTTCTATAAATCCTAGTTCATTAACTTTTGCGTAAGTAGAAATTGTGTTGATAAGACCAATGTTTTGCCCCTCTGGTGTCTCAACAGGACATATTCTTCCATAATGAGTAGGATGTACATCTCTTACTTCAAATCCAGCTCTCTCTTTTGTTAAACCACCTTCACCGAGTGCAGACAATCTTCTTTTATGAGTAACTTCACTTAATGGATTTGTTTGGTCCATAAATTGACTCAACTGACCACTAGTAAAAAATTCTAATACTGTTGTCGTAATCATTTTAGAATTAACCAAATCATGAGGCATTAACTCTTCAATTGGCATACTAACAGTACTCATTTTGTCTCTAATAGCTTTTTGCATTTTGACCAAACCAGAATGCAACTCATTTGCCAATAATTCACCGATAGCTCTAATTCTTCTATTTCCTAAATGGTCTCTATCATCTATATGTCCAAGTCCATTTTTAACACTTATTAAATACCTAACAGTAAACATAATATCTTCATGAGTCAATACTGTAACATATTCTGGTACATGAAGATTTAATTTATGGTTCATCTTCATTCTACCAACTTTTGTTAAATCATATCGCTCTGGGTCAAAGAATAGTTGATTTACAAATAATTTAGCGGCCTCTTTAGTAACAGGTTCACCTGGTCTCATAACTTTATATATTCTAATTGCAGCTAATTCATTCTCATCATCAACACTCTCTGTTTGTTTTAATAGTTTTAATGATTCACCATCAGCTATAAATGAATTTATAATAGATTTATCTACACCACTTGCAGTATCATTAGCTATTTCAAATTCTGTAATTTTATTTTCAATAAGTTTTTTTAATTTCGTTTCATCCATTTGAGTTAATGTATCAAATAGTATTTCGCCACTATCTTTATCATAAATAGGTTTAGATAAAAATCTTTCAACCATCATCTCAACAGGATATTCAACCCATGTAAGACCCTCTTCAACTAACTGCTTAGCTTTTTTTGAAGTTAATCTTTTGCCAGTACTGATAACTAAATTTCCATTCTCATCTTTTACATCATATTCAACTCTTCCTGAAAAATCATCAGGATTAAATCTCATTAAAAATTTATTATTCTCAACTTTTATTTTTACCAATGGATAAAAAAGTTTTAATATATCTTGTTTCGTATATCCTAAAGCTCTAAACAAAATTGTAATTGGAATTTTTCTTCTTTTATTAATTCTTACATATAAAATATCTTTTACATCATATTCAAAATAAAGCCATGAACCTCTATCTGGTATTATTTGAGAAGTATATATCAACTTATTAGATGTTGTAACAGACTCCTCTTCTTTAAATATAACACCAGGGCTTCTATGTAATTGGTTAACAACAACTCTCTCAACACCATTTATAACAAATGATGTTCTTTCTGTCATTAAAGGTATCTCTCTAATAAATATTGATTGTTCTTTTATATCTTTAACACCAATTTTTTCATTACTTTTTTCATCTCTATCCCAAATAATCAATCTTACTTTTATTTTTAAAGGAATTGAGTATGTAAGACCTCGCTCCATACACTCTCTAACAGTGTATTTCGGTTTTCCATATTCGCACTCTACATACTCTAAAGAGAATCTATTTTGAGTATCATGAACTGGAAATATTGATTTAAAAACCTTTTCAATACCGCTTTCGCTTCTATCTTGCTTATCTATCATTAAAAAATTATCAAAACTATTTCTTTGTAGTTGCAGTAGATTTGGTATATCTATCTCTTTTGGTGTTTTTGCGAAATCAACTCTTAATCTGTTACCTGATTTTAAACTATTTAGCATGGTCAACCTCTGTAGTGGATTGTATAGGAAATTGAAGTAGTAAAATTCCCATTAGCCGTATTCTAGCACAAACTAGAATACGATTGTAAAAAATTATTTACAAAATGGGAGGAAAGCTTATATTTAATTATTTAACTTCTACTTTAGCGCCTACTTCTTCAAGTTGTTTTTTGATATTTTCAGCTTCATCTTTAGAAATACCCTCTTTTAATGGGTTTGGAGTTTTTTCAACTGCATCTTTAGCCTCTTTTAATCCAAGACCTGTAATTGCTCTAACTACTTTAATAACTTCGATTTTTTTAGCACCAGCATCAACTAAAATTACATCAAATTCAGTTTTTTCTTCAACAACAGCAGCTGCAGCAACAGCACCTCCAGCAACTACAGTTGGCTGAGCAGATACACCAAATTTTTCTTCAAAATCTTTAACAAGTTCAGATAATTCTAACACTGTTAAACCACCAATATAATTTAAAACATCTTCTTTAGTAATAGCCATTTTTATTCTCCTTAAATCTTAATTTTGTTCTAATTTTTGTTTTAAGTTATCAAGCCCTGTAACAAAATATCTTGCAGGAGCCGTCCAAACTGAAAGCAACATTCCAATAAGCTCTTCTTTACTTGGTAATTTAGCATATTTTTCAACAGTTGCTAAATCAGCAAATTTACCCTCTATGAAACCAAATCTAATCTCATATTTATCTTTCATAACAGTAGTATAATCACTTGCTACTTTACAAGTACCTACTAAATCCTCACCCCAAATAAACATATTTGTCTCTTTAAGTGGATACTCTTCAATACCAGCACTTTTTAGAGCAATACCAGCTAAAGTATTTTTAATAACTCTAACTTTCACATTTTTTTTTCGCGCTTCATTTCTTAAATCTTCTAATTGCTTAACTGTCATACCTTTGTAATTACAAACTACAACAGATTTAGCATTTTTAAACTCTTCAGACAATTCATCAATTAGGCGCGCTTTCTCTACTCTATCCAAAGAAAACCTCCTTTTTTGAAATACCAAGATTTATTAGATGGGATTAATTAAGCTCTCGCCCCATTCTATCTTCAATCTTGTCTAATATAAATACGAAACAATAAATTTTGCTATTGAAGCAAAATAGTAAGAAACCATTTTCTCACGATTTACTTCAATCTCTTAATATTAGACAATCCAAAACTGGATTATCTAATATCCATTAACTCTTGAGTATTCAATTTCATTGAAGGACTCATAGTTAATGAGATAGCTGCATTAGTTATATATTTACCTTTTGATGTAGAAGGTTTTAATCTATTAACTGTTCTTAAAAATTCTGCAATATTTTCTTTAATTTTTTCAATTTCAAAAGTTGATTTACCAACTAATGTATGTAAATTACCTTTTTTATCAACTTTAAAATTTATTTGCCCTGCTTTTGCATTTTGAACAGCTTTTTTAACATCCATTGTTACTGTTCCAGTTTTTGGATTTGGCATTAACCCTTTAGGTCCCAAAATTCTACCAATTTTACCAACAACACCCATACAATCAGGAGTAGCTATAACCATATCAAAATTTATATTCCCATTTTGTATTGACTCTACTAAATCATCTAAACCAACTATATCAGCACCAGCTGCTTTTGCTTCATCAGCTTTTAAATCTTTAGCAAATACAGCAACTCTTACAGTTTTTCCTGTTCCATGTGGTAAAACACATGAACCTCTTACCATTTGATCCGCATGTCTAGGATCAACACCAAGATTTAATGATATTTCAACAGACTCATCAAATTTTGCAGATTTTAAATTTTGCAAATTACTAACTGCTTCATTTAAATCATATATTTTTGATGCATCAACTTTTTCTAATAATGATAAATATCTTTTAGATTTTTTTGCCATTTATTTCCTTTACGCACATTTTTATGCTCCCGTATTCACGGTATTACTATTTAATTTGCTATCTCTATACCCATAGATCTACAACTGCCTTCTACACATCTAGCTGCAGCTTCTATATCTGTTGTATTCATATCTACGATTTTTTGTTTTACAATCTCTTCAATTTTAGCTTTTGTAATCTTACCAACTTTATTTTTTAGTGGATTACTACTACCAGACTGTATTCCTGTAGCTTTTTTTATCAAATCAGTCATTGGAGGCTGTTTTGTAATAAATGTAAAGCTTTTATCTGCATAAACTGTAATAACAACTGGTATTTTAAATCCAGCCATATCTTTAGTTCTTTCATTAAATGCTTTACAAAATTCCATAATATTAACACCTCTTTGTCCAAGTGCTGGACCTATGGGAGGAGATGGATTAGCTTTTCCAGCTGGAACTTGTAACTTAATTTCACCAATTACTTTTTTAGCCATTTTTAACCTTTCTTTAGAAATTTAAATTATTTTTTCAACTTGAGAATACAACATCTCAACAGGAGTACTTCTACCAAAAATTAAAACATTTAGTTTAAGTTTCCCATGCTCTAAATCAAACTCTTCAACTACACCAGTAAAATTAGCAAAAGGACCCTCTACTATTCTTACATGTTCACCTTTTTCAAAATAAATTTTAGGTTTAGGAGCTGCTTTGTTTTTTACTTTTTCAAATATTAAATTAATATCTTTTTCACTTAAAGCGGTAGGTTTTTTAGCTTCCCCAATAAATCTACCAACTTTTGGAAGAGATTGTATTTTATGCCAAAGTTCAGTATCTAAGTTTAGTTTTGCAAACACATAACCTGGATATAAACTTCTTTCGCTTATCTTTTTTTTGCCTTTTTTTACTTCAATTACATCTTCAGTAGGAACGATAAGTTCTTGCAATTTATCTTCAATATTGAGTTCTTTTACAATATTTTCAATACCTCTTTTAACAGCCATTTCACTACCAGAATAAGTTTGAATCGCATACCATCTATGTTCCATAACAGTTACCTTATTCGATTATACTTGACAGAATAGCACTCATAGTAAAATCAACTAAAGCCAAAAATAGAGATATTACCGTAACTACTATTACTACTGAAAAAAATGCCGTTTTAACTTGTTCTTTTGTTGGAAAAATTACTTTTGAAAGTTCTGTTTTTACAGTTTGATAATAGTTTCTAGCTTTTTGCATTTTTACCCTTCAAATGGCAGGCCAGGAGGGATTCGAACCCACAACCCACGGTTTTGGAGACCGTTGCTCTACCGTTGGAGCTACTGACCTATATTAAAATAAAAAGATTATAAAAAGTTAAACCCAAAGGGCTTAACTTTTTAATTTAGTTTCTTTATGAATAGTATGTTTATTCAATCTTCTACAAAACTTTCTCATTTCTAATTTTTCAGTAGTAGTTTTGCTATTTTTTGTTGTAGTATAGTTTATATCACCACACTCTGAGCATTTTAATCCAATTTTTACTCTCATAATATGCTCTTATTTAAGAATTTTAGTAACAACACCCGCACCAACCGTTCTACCACCTTCTCTGATAGCAAATCTAGTACCATCTTCAAGTGCAATAGGAGCAATTAGTTCAACAGTCATTTTAATGTTATCACCTGGCATAACCATTTCTACACCTTCTGGAGGAGTAATGCTACCAGTAACATCTGTCGTTCTTACATAAAATTGTGGTCTATATCCACTAAAGAATGGAGTATGTCTTCCACCCTCTTCTTTTGTTAGAATATACACTTCTGCTTCAAATAGAGTATGAGGTGTTATTGAGTTTGGCTTACAAAGTACCATTCCTCTCACAACTTCTTCTTTTTTAGTACCTCTAAGTAAAATACCACAATTGTCACCAGCTTGTCCTTGATCCATCTCTTTTCTAAACATCTCAATACCAGTAACAGTAGTTTTAGAAGTTGAACCAAAACCAACTATTTGAACTTCTTCACCAATTTTAATTGTTCCTCTTTCAATTCTACCAGTAACAACTGTTCCTCTTCCAGAGATAGAGAAAACATCTTCAACAGGCATTAAGAAAGTTTTATCAACATCTCTTTCTGGAGTTGGAATATAAGCATCAACTTCAGCCATTAATTTTAATATTTTCTCACTCCAAATACCTAAAGCACCAGCTTTACAC
>JACAEZ010000102.1 GCA_013388565.1 Campylobacterales bacterium
ATATAATTTAGATATAATTGTAAAACTTTACACTAAAGGATAGATATGCTTGAAGAATTATTTATAAAAAGTAGAGATTTTATAAGTGTAAATAATCAAGATTATCAAAGATATTTTATAAAAACAAAAAACTTAGAGCATAGACTTTCTATCATAATTGGAGCTAGAGGAATTGGTAAAACAACAACTGTAGCTCAGTACATCACAAATAATTACAAAGAGAGTGAAGCTTTATATGTCAACCTTGATGATATACAAATCTCTTCAAAATTTACAATGATACAGATTGCTGAAGAGTTTGTTTTAAATGGTGGAAAACTTTTGTGTTTTGATGAGATACACAAATATGAAAGCTGGTCTGCTGAACTAAAAAATATTTATGACAGGTTTGATAAATTAAAAATCATAGCTACTGGTAGTTCAGCCCTCGTAATCAATAAAGGAAGTCATGACCTTAGTCGTAGAGCTATTGTTTATAATATGGTAGGTATGAGTTTTAGAGAGTTTTTAGAGCTTTATCATGGATTTATTTTTGATAACTTTTCTTTAGAAGAGATTTTAACAAATCACATAAATATAGCTACAAATATTAAAAACATAATTGAGCTTCAAGATAAAAAAATCATCCCTCTTTTTAAAGATTATCTAAAATTTGGTTATTATCCATACTATCTCTCAATGCCAAATGAAATACTATTTTTTCAAACACTACAGCAAAATATCAATGTATCGATAGAAAGTGATTTATTAAATGTCTATCCAAAACTCAACGGAATCAGTATCAAAAAAATAAAGATGCTTCTATCTAATATCATTAAAAGTGTTCCGTTTGAACCAAAGATGAGTGAGTTAAAAAAAGTAGCTGAAATTAGTGATGATAGAACACTTAAAGAGTACCTTGCAAAGCTAGATGATGCTGGGCTTATTAAACTTCTTATGCAAAATTCACTCTCTTTAAAAAACTTTGATAAACCAGAAAAAATTTATTTAGCTAATACCAATCTTATGTACACAAGAGAACCTAATATTGGTAACTTGCGAGAAACATTTTTTGTAAATCAGCTTGATAACTACTATAAAAACAGACACTCCCTTAATGATGATGGAATATTTGCTAGTAATGTGGGTGATTTTTGTTGTGAAGAGAAATATACTTTTGAAGTTGGTGGAAAAAATAAAAGCTTTGAGCAGATAAAAGATATGCCAAACTCTTTTTTGGCTAGTGATAGTATAGAAATTGGATTTGGCAATAAAATTCCACTGTGGCTATTTGGATTTTTATATTAGAAGCAGATGTTATGATACTTCAAGAACTCCATTGAAAACTGAAATATATAATACCTCAAATTTTTAGCACTCAAATATTTTGATTGACAATTTTTGGCAAATTTAGTATAATCTTGCACGAAAATTGACACTGTCAATATCAACTTTAAAAGGAGAAACCGATGTCAAAACATCAATTTCAAGCAGAGATCAATAAATTACTTCATCTCATGATTCACTCTTTATACTCAAATAAAGAGATATTTTTAAGAGAACTTGTATCAAACTCATCAGATGCACTTGACAAGTTGCAATATCTAACAATCACAGACGATAACTATAAAAATCTATCATTTACTCCAAAAATAGAGATAGTTATCGATAAAAACCTAAAATGTATCACAATCAGTGATACTGGAATTGGTATGAATGACCAAGATTTGATGGAAAATTTGGGAACTATCGCAAAAAGTGGTACGAAATCATTTGTTGAAAAATTAAGCGGTGATGCTAAAAAAGATAGTAATTTAATAGGTCAATTTGGGGTTGGGTTTTATTCAGCTTTCATGGTTGCTAGAAAAATCGAGGTGTTGTCTAAAAAAGCTGGTGAAGAGAAGGCTTTTAGATGGATAAGTGAGGGTGCTGGTGAGTATGATATAGTCGAGGCATCAAAAAAAGAGAGTGGGACTGAAATAAAACTGTTTTTAAAAGATGATGAAGATGAGTTTTTAAGTGAGTACAAAATCGAATCAATCATCAAAAAATATTCAAACCACATACCGTTTGCGATTTATTTGGAAAAAGAGAAAGATGGTAAAAAAGAGTTTGAACAGATAAATAAAGCTAGTGCTTTGTGGAGAGTTAGCAAAAGTGAGCTAAAAGATGAGGATTATATAGATTTTTATAAAGTTATCTCTCATGATAGTGATGAACCGCTTATGTGGAACCACACAAAAGCTGAAGGTACTTTAGAATATACAACACTTTTTTATATCCCTAAAAAAGCTCCACTTGATATGTTTAGAGCAGATTATCAAGCTGGAATTAAGCTATATGTAAAAAGAGTGTTTATTACAGATAATGATAAAGAGCTTATGCCTACATATTTGAGATTTTTAAGAGGTGTAATCGATGCTGAAGATTTGCCACTAAATGTAAGTAGAGAGATACTTCAACAAAACCAAATTTTGGCAAAAATCAGAAAAAATTCTGTAAAAAAAGTGCTTAGTGAGATTAAAAAACTAAGTGAAAATGAAGAAAAATATGAAAGTTTTTACAAAGAGTTTGGGCGAGTTTTAAAAGAGGGTGTTTATACAGATTATGAAAATAAAGAGGCTTTATTAGAGCTACTTAGATTTAAATCTACAAAATCTGATAAAAAAGTATCACTTGATGAGTATATTTCAAGAATGAAAGAGAGTCAAAAAGCGATATATTTTATCACTGGTGAAGATGCAAATACTCTAAAATATTCGCCACTTATCGAAAAGCTAAAAGCTGATGATATCGAGGTGTTGTTACTTGATGATGAGATAGACTCTATCATCATGCCAACAGTGTTTGAGTACAAAACAAAACAACTAAAATCTGTCAATAACGGTGAGATAGACGAAAAAACAGAAGATG
>JACAEZ010000009.1 GCA_013388565.1 Campylobacterales bacterium
CCTTTGTTTTTTTGAGTTCTTATAATAGGCAATTATATCTGTTATATCTTTTTTTATGCTGTCGTGGAGTGAGATTTATGAATTAAAATGCTTCCATCTAAACCATTTAAATTTATATGTCAAAAATGTGGATTTTCAAAAATAGTTATACCAAAAAGTGATGTTTTAAACATAATGGATATGATAACTATTTGTCCTAAATGTGGAAATGAAGTAGTGCAAAAAGAATTAAATATTTTTGATTATGTTAAAAGTATATTCAAATAGCCACCAATTCCACTCACTCCAAATCTCTCTTTGGAGTGCCAAACTTCTTAAAACCATTGAAAAACTAACCCACAAACCACTTTAAGTTTTCATAATTTAACTTGTTATGTTTGGTATAATTTAGAAAAAATATGGAGAAATAGATGTTAAATGTGCTTATTAATAATCCAGTCATTGAAAATTATTTTTCAAATTCACCTCAAAAAGTGGTTGAATTTATTGAAAAGATTGTAAATGAAAAGATAAAAAAAGAGAGTGATTTTTCAAAAGAGGCTAAGGATTTTTTAGCTCTTGGTGGGAGTAATTGTTGGAGTGAAAATCTGGAACAAATTAGAGAAGATAGGCTAAAATATGACATTAGTTGATAGTTCGATAATCATAGATTTTTTGAATACAAACAGACATAAAATCGAGTTAGAAAAGTTGATTTTAAATAAAAAATTTGCAACAACAGAGATAATAATTATGGAAGTTTTGCAAGGTATAAAAGATGAAGAAAAATACCTCAAAGTAAAAAATTTCATGGAATCTCTAAATATTATAAATGCAACTTATGCAGATTATATTTTATCAGCTAATATTTATAGACAATGTAGAAAAAATGGCAAAACTATTAGAAAATCTATTGATTGTTTAATAGCTTCTATATCAATTAATAATAATCTTAAGCTTTTCTCAAACGATAGAGATTTTAATAGCATAAGCGAATGTTTTGAGTTTAAAATTTTATAAAATTAAACCAACCAACAAACCACTTTAAGCTTTCATAATTTCAACTTGTCATATTTGGTATAATTTAAAAAAAAATTAAGGGTTAAAAAATGCAAACTATAGAGATACAAGTCAAAGATATGTATGTAAATAATATTATGCAAATATTAAATAGTTTAAAAGATGTCTTGATTGATGATATTAGGGTTGAATGTAGCGATGATGTTTGTGATTTAAAACTTCTAAAAAAAACAAGAGATGAAGAGAGTATATCCTTTGATGAGTATTTGAAAAATTAAAATTCAAATTAGAAAAAGTGCGATTAGAGATTTAAAAAATCTAAATAATCCAATAAAAAAACAGATAGAAGATAAAATATTAGAGCTTAAAAACTTTCCAAATATATCAAACATCAAAAAGCTAACAAACTTTGAACCAGCTTATAGAGTAAGAATTGGTGATTATAGGGTTTTATTTGATGTTATTGGTGATGATATTTTTATAGGTAGAGTTTTGCACAGAAAAGAGGCTTATGAGTAGTTTCTTCACTCACTCCAAATCTATCTCTTTGGAGTGCCAAACTTCTAAAAACCAACCCTTCATGACTCATCTCCATAATAACAGTTGCCATCACATTTGTTTTCATCTCAAATGCTAAAGCTACTGCTTGAAAAATAAGCCTAATCTCTTTTATCTTCATCTCATCAATATCCGCAATAACAGGAATACTTTTCAACTCCTCTTTTGTTCTTACATATTTTTCACTCAAAAGCTCTTCATCGCTCTTTTTATCCCAAGTTCCAAACTAGTCTAAAGCTCTGATTTGATTTATCATCTGTTTTGCAAATAAATCATTTTTTAATTCACTCATAATGCACCTCCTTCATTAGCTACTATTCGTTTTATCCATGGTGGTGGATTGCCATTTAGCATGTTTTTCAATGAACTTATGGCACTCTGGATAGATGTTGGTTCTGTTACTTTCATAGGATGAATTCTATTTTGAACCACTTTTGCAGCAGCTGTTGATCCAATAGCTTCACAATAGACAATAGATGCACCTTTAAGTGCTTCTATTTTTGACTCTATTTTTGAATTTTCATCTTCAATATCTTCAGCCGTTTTTACAACCTCTACCAAACTTGAGCCATCTTTACTTATTTCATAGATTGCAAACTGTTTCGCCCAGCCAAAATGATCATTTATATTTTCTAAATCTTTTGTTGCAAATGCTACTTTCATGGCATATCCTTTAATATTATTTCCGATAATCTTTATTTTGAAAAAATTATTCATGAGAGCTGTTTATCAAAGCATTTGCCACTTCAAACAAAAAGTAACAACTACCCTCATAAAGCAAATCATTTTTAAGCTGATTTCCTACAATCTCCCAACAAGGAAAACCTCTAACGACAATCGGTATATGATTATCTTTTGCAATTTTAATTCCATGAAAGTTGCTTATTAAAATATCAATATTTTGTATATTTTTTAATACATCTTCAAAGTCACCAATAATCACATTTTTGATAGGAAGTTCTAAAATCTCTTTAGAAAAAGTAGGAATTACTGCAAATTCTATCTCTGCACCAACTTCTAACAGTGCTTTTGCTTGTGAATAGACTAAATCACTATCATTTGCCAAGCCGATTTTTGCTTTACCGATAGAAAAGTGAGAGTCAAGCATACTATCTTGAAGCCTTTTTCTCCATCTAACTATTTTGTCATTCACTTTTGTAAGCTTTAATTGTAGTAGTTGTTCTACAAAATTGTCGCTACTTTCTAATCCGCTTAAAGAATTAACATGAATATGTTTTATTTTTGTATTTTTTTCAATCAATTTTGTTGAACAATTTTTAACACTTTCACCAATAGTCACTACAATATTTGTATCTGCTAAATTTTTAATATCTTCAACATCAATTCCACCGCTACTAACTTGACCTTGTTTTTCACCCAAATATCCATCAAGCGAATTAGATAAATCTGGCAATGAAAACACATCAAATCCAAAACTCTCCAAAAACTCTTTAACCTTTTCTACCTCTATTGGTTGCATATTTACATTTGGAATGACTACAATTTTGTTATCGATAGTTACACTTTTTGGTACTACCAATTGTTCTATCAAAGACGATACAACCGTACTCCAGCCACTTTGAATATCACCTTCATAATCTGGAGTATTGACATAACAAATAGGATAGTCACTCATTTTTGCAACTCTTTTTACATCATCACCTTTAGTCTCTGTAAGCCCTGTTGTAAAAAGTCCTATTAAACTTGGAGTTACCTTTTGAGTGATATTTTTGATAGCCTCTAAAATGCTATAGTCCCCTCCATCCATAACAGCCGTTACATCTCGAACAGCAGTTGTTTGTATAGCTATTGGCTCTTTAAAATGTCTTGTAAAAAAGACTTTTGAAAATGATGCACACCCTTGAGCTCCATGCATTAAAGGCATACAATTATAAACTCCCAAAAATGCTAAAGTAGCCCCCATTGGAGCGGATAGTTTTATAGGATTTACTTGAAGTGGTTTTTTTTAAAGGACTTCCCATGGTGCCTCCTTTGCTACGATTTTAAAGACTGGATTTTTTAAAGCAAAATATAACTCTTTTGCAAAATTGTAAAGCCCTTCATATCCGCCAAAACTTACATGTTTTTCTTGATTTACATCTAAAAATGCAACTCTTTTTTTTAAGTGCTGTATATAAACTTCTACCACCAGCTAATAAAATATCAACTCTATAATCTTCTATTATTTTTGATTGTTGAGTTGCTGGAGTATCCATAAGTATCCCATTTTCGCCCAAATACTCTTTTGCTTTTGCCTTATCATCTTCAGTAGCTTTTCTAACACTAGTAGCCACTACCTCAATACCCAAATCTTGCAAAGCTGAAATAAATGACCATGATTTATTTCCACCAGTATTAAGAACTGCTTTTTTACCTTTGAAAAATTCTCTATAAAAGCTTAATTTTTCATCTATTTTTTGTTCTTATCTAGCTATCACAATTTCAGCTTTTTTGGTTAAATTTTCATCATTAAAAAATTTTACAATCTCTCTAATTGAGTTTGTTGTATCTCTTTTTCCATAAAATGATAAAGATAGATGAGGAATACCAAATCTCTCCTCCATTTTTCTACAAAGTGTAATCAGTGATTTTGCACAAACGATAACATTTAGTTTTGCCAAATGAGCCGACCTAATCTTTTCAACCCTACCATCACCGCTTAAAGTAGAGACTATTGTTATTCCTATCTCTTCTAAAATGTGTGAGTATTGCCACATGTCACCCGTTACATTATATTCACCGATTAGATTTATCCCATATTTTGGAATTTGACTTAACTCTTTTGTACCAACAAGTCTATTTAAAACATCTTCACCAGCCATTCTTGAACCCAAATTTTTAGAACCCATAAACCCTGGGGCTAAAATAGGAATGATTGGAATATTTTTTTGTTCGCTTTTTTCTTTACAAACAGCCTCTATATTATCACCAATTAGTGCAGTTACACATGTTGAATAGACAAATATGGCTTCAGCTTTATAATTGTCTAAAATATAATCAATAGAGTTAGCTAATTTTTTATCGCCACCAAAAATAACATCATTTAGATTTATATCTGTAGTAAAGCCCATTTGACAAAAATCAACTCCATCATAGGTCGTTTTTGTCTCTCTTGTTTGCCATGAAGCACCAAGACAAGTTATTGGTCCATGAACTAAATGAGCAGCATCAGAATATGGAAA
>JACAEZ010000087.1 GCA_013388565.1 Campylobacterales bacterium
ATATAAGCTTGTTACAAAAACTATGAAATTATAAGATAATAATAATATTTTGGTTTTGTATTTATAACTCATCTTACACAAAAAAAGTTCATTTGACAGTGGTATTCATTTGTAGTTAGTTTGGTTATCATCAACTTCAACATATCCTAAATTTACCATTTTATTTATTACAGAACTTACTATTCCACCTGTTGCTTCACCACCATGACCACCATGTTCAATCAAAGCAGTTACTACATATTTTGGATTATCTGCTGGAAAGTATGTTGTAAGCCATGCATGAGAACGGTGAAAATACTCCATGTCACTCTCTTTTATTCTCTTTTTTTCAGCTTGAGATATTGCAACAACTTGAGCTGTTCCTGTTTTTCCAGCAGTTTTTACTTTTGTTTTTACATGCCTATGTGCTGTTCCTCTTTCATGATTGACAACTTCAGTCATACCATTTCTAAGTAGATATAGTTTGCTTTTTTCGAATTTATTTAAAACATCTAATGGTTCAAATTTTACATCAATGTTATAAATTGATTTTAGATAGTGTGGGATTGGTTGTTTGCCTGTGGCAATGAGTGCTGTATAAAGTGCTATTTGAAGAGGTGTTGTTAAAGTGTCACCTTGACCTATTGCGGAGTTGAATGTTTCTCCTACATTCCACCCTCTATTGTATCTTTTTTGTTTCCACTCTTTATCTGGGATTGTACCTAAAAACTCATTTGGCAAATCAACTCCAGTTTTTTTTCCCAATCCCAATTTTCTTAGTGTAAAGGCTATATTATTTATACCTGTTTTGAAACTTCCTTTATAAAAGTAGTCATCGCAACTCTCTCTAATTGCTCGAACTAAATTTACACTTCCATGACCTTCATCTTTCCAACATCTAAAGACTCTATCTCCATACTCAAACTTGCCATTGCAAAAAAATGTATCATACTCATTCATTCCACCAAACTCTAAAAAGGATAAAGCGACTCCCATTTTTATAACAGACCCTGGTGGATATAGCCCATTTATAAACTTATTTGTAAATGGATGATTTGGATTATTCATCAGTTCATCCCACTCTTCAGTTGATATTCCACTTACAAAACTATTTGGATTTATCTCTGGAAAACTGCCTGATGCTAGGATTGAACCATCTGTTGCATCTATAACAATTAATGAACCAGCTTTATCTGCAAATAGTTCATGAATAAATTTTTGTAGTTCCAAATCTAGTGTAATTGAAATATCGTTATTTACTTCTGTTCCATTTACTTCAATAACCTCTATCTCTTCGTTAAATGCAGTAACTTTTACTTTTTTATATCCAAGTTCTCCTTGTAAAAATTCGTTATAAAATTTTTCTATTCCACTTTTTCCAACAAATTGTGTATATTTTGATATTTCATTTTCATCATTCTCTTTTTGTGAAGCTTTTCCAACATAGCCTATTACATGAGAACCTATCTCGTTGTTTGGATAAAATCTATTTGTAGCTGGTTTGATTAATATATCTTGATTTAAATTCAGCATCGAATATTTTGGTAGCATTACATCATATGGTATAAACTCTATGATTGGTATATATTCATGATTGTATGGAGAGTCGTTTTGTAGATATATTTTTCTTAGTTTTTCTTTATCAAACTCTTTAAAATTTGATACTATTATATCAATTATAGAGTCTAGCTTCTCTCTTCTTGATTTTCTGCTTAAATGTGGTTCAATGGATATACTAAATCCTAGTTTATTTACAGCAAGTGGTCTGTTGTATCTATCTAATATTTGACCACGAATTGGTGGAATGATTTGTGTTTTGATTGTATTTCGTTTTGCTAATTCATCATAATATGTATTAGATTTTATACTTAAATAGTATATTCTAATAAGTAGTGTGCAAACTACGATTAATATTACATAATATAAAAATTTTATTCTCAAAATAGTATTATCGCTAGTAAAGATTCTATTAATATAAAGTAGATTGTAATTAGTTGAAATTCAAATAAATCTATGTTTAAAATATATGAAAGTATGTTTGAAAATATAAAAAATCCTATATAACTCCATGCCACTAAAATAGGAATTAAGCACTTATAACAAACAACTATATTAGAGAGATTTTTATATATTAAATAGTATGAGATATAAAAAAACAGCATTGAACTAAACAAAATAAAATCATCAAGTGCTTCAAAAAATAGAAGATAGATAAAAATAAAAAATAGTACAAATCTATTTTCAAAATTTTTTATAAAGTATATAAAAGCTACACCAAACAGTGGTGGCAACATAAGCATATTTGAGCTAATTGAAAGATACATTAATAAAAAAACAAATATAAATAGATGTTTTATATTTGTTTGATAAGTGATACTTCGTTGCATATTGGAAAATGTTTACATTTAATACAATCTTGCCAAATCTTTTGATCTGGAATTGACTCTTTTGGTATCTCTACAAAACCTAATTTTTCAAAAAACTCTTTTTTATATGTTAGTGTTAAAACCTCTTTTAATCCAAGAACAATAGCCTCTTTTAAAAGTGCTTCAACTATCATTTTACCAACACCTAGCCTTCTAAAATCTTCATGAACAACTAAGCTTCTGACTTCAGCCAAAGTTTTTGTATGAATGTGAAGTGCTGCAAAACCAATAATTCTCTCGTCTGCTATAGCAATCGTATAAGACCTAATAGTTGTAGCTATTTCACTATCACTTCTATATAAAATAATACCTGCCATAACCTCTTTTGATACAAGTTGTTGCATCTCATCAATATTTAAAACAGTTGGTTTTTTAAGTTCTATATTCATGAATTAACTTTAAAAATTGTTGTAAAAATTTTTTCATTTAGAGTATCTATCCCTCTATTTTTTAGGTTTGAAATAAATATAGAGTTTGGATACTCTTTTTTTATATTTGACAACTCTTTTTGTGTCAATTTATCACTTTTTGTAAATACATTTAATATTTGCTGGTCAGCTCTCATTATAGATTTTAAAAA
>JACAEZ010000063.1 GCA_013388565.1 Campylobacterales bacterium
ATATGCACCAATAATGACTAGATTTTCAATTGGCTCAAAACTAGCCACTACACCTTCAAATAAATTTGGAGCCATTCTAATATCATCGGTGTTTGCAAATGGAGTATCAACGATTTGTCTTCCAGCTTTAACACTCCATTTATCAAATTTATAATTTATGTAAGACTCTCCTAAAATAGTAAAACTTTTACCATCAGTGTCAAAAAAGTCTGGATTTTTATCATCTTCATTCAAACCTAACCCTTGAGATGTGTAAGCACCAGCCCCAAAAGATACTCCATAAATTGAGGTTGTTTCATATTTTAAATGTCCGCCCAATGCAAAAGCAGAGTTTGAACCACTATTTTTTGTATCTAAATTTATATATCCTGTTCTTATCTCACCATTAACTTCACCTTTTTCAAACATTTCAAAAGAGTTTGCAAACAGTGTTGCAGATGTAATAACAGATATTGCGACAATTTTTTTCATGATTTATTCCTTTTTTGATAATAATTTTCAAAATTATATTGTTATTTTTATTAAATTGTGCTTATTTATGATAATAGTTATCATTAATCTTTTGATTGATAAATTTTGATATACTTTTACACTTAGATATTTTTAAGTAATTTAACTGTTATATAGTTACAAAAAATGAAAAGGATAAATTATGTGTAAAGATTGCGGTTGCTCACTGCCAAAAGATGAAAACAAAGAACATAACCACCACCATGAACATACTCATCATGAACACCTTCATGACAATCCACAACTAAATGATAAAAAAACTATCTCTGTAATTACAAAGATTTTGGAAAAGAATGACCATGAAGCAAGTCACAATAGAGAACATTTTAATAGTAAAAAGATATTGGCAATAAATCTGATGAGTAGTCCAGGAAGTGGAAAAACTACACTTTTAGAGAGCATAAAAGAGATTGCAAACTTTAAATATAGTGTGATTGAGGGTGATTTGGAAACAAACTATGATGCTAAACGGTTGATTGATAAAGGAATTGAGGCTCATCAAATAACAACAGGAACTGCTTGTCATTTAGATGCTTTCATGGTACACAAAGCCCTTCATCATCTAAATCTTGAAAATAATCAAGTTGTTTTTATAGAAAATGTTGGAAATTTAGTATGCCCTGCTAGTTATGATTTGGGACAACATTTAAATATTGTACTGCTTTCTACTCCAGAAGGTGTTGATAAAGTTGCAAAATATCCAGTGATGTTTAGAAGTGCTGATTTAATTTTGATTACAAAATCTGATTTGAAACAATTTTTTGATTTTGATAGTGAGATTGTAAAAGCTGATGCTAGAAGATTAAATCCAAAAGTTGATATTTTAGAAATATCATCTAAGGATGATGAGTCACTAAAAAGATTTTGCGATTATATATCGCTTAGATTATCTTTAAGGTAAAAAATGTGTCTATCTATTCCATCTAAAATAGTAAAAGTTAATGTAGAAAATTCAACTGCGATAGTTGATACAATGGGAGTAAAAAAAGAGGTTAGTTTAGATTTATTGAATGAGAGTGTAAATATTGGTGATTTTGTTTTAATTCATGTTGGATATGCCATGAACAAAATAGATGAAGCAGATGCTTTGGAGACACTTAAATTATTTGAAGAAATTTTGAGTATAGAAGAGATAACATGAACGAACATTTAGAGTTAAAAGAGTTAATAGATGGTTTTAGAGAACCAAAAGTTATAAAAAAATTATCACAAATATTAAACCAAAAAGCAGAAAAATTAGATAAAAATATCAATATCATGGAAGTTTGTGGTGGTCATACACACACTATCATGAAGTATGGATTAAATCAATTAATGCCAAAAAATATCTCATTTGCTCATGGACCTGGCTGTCCTGTGTGTGTAATGCCAAAACTAAAAATTGACCATGCTATATCTTTGGCTAAAATAGATGATGTTATTTTATGTACATTGGGTGATATGATAAAAGTAAAAGGAAGCCTTGAAACTCTAGCAAATGTTAGAAGTCAAGGTCATGATGTAAGATTTGTCTATTCTCCTCTTGATTGTATAAAAATTGCTACACAAAATCCTCAAAAAAAAGTTATCTATTTTGCTATAGGTTTTGAAACCACAACTCCCATGAGTGCTGCTTTGATAGAGAGTTGTTTAAAAATGGATATAAAAAATCTTTACTTTTGCATAAATCATGTAAGTGTACCAGAGCCAGTTGAAGCTATTTTAGATACTCATGAAGCACAAATAGATGCACTAATTGCACCAAGTCATGTAAGTGTAATAACAGGAGCTAAGATTTATCAACCTATAGTAGATAGATTTAATATACCAATTGTTGTAGGTGGATTTGAACCAATAGATGTCATGCAAAGTGTAATTTTGATAGTAGAGCAGTTTTTAAACAAACAACCAAAACTTGAAATTGAGTATTCAAGAGCTGTAAACAGTGATGGAAACCTAAAAGCTCAACAACTTTGTGAAAAATATTTTGAAAAGTGTGATTTTAATTTTAGAGGATTGGGTGTTATAAAAAATGGTGGATTGAGATTAAAAGAGAGATTTGATTTTTTAGATGGTTATAAAATATTTGATAAATTTTTATCAAAAACAGATGTAGCAGATGACAAATTGTGCATTTGTGCAGATATTTTAAGAGCTGTTAAAAAACCAACAGATTGCAAACTTTTTGGAACAATCTGCAAACCAACAAATCCTATAGGTTCATGTATGGTTTCAAGTGAGGGAGCTTGTAATGCCTATTTTAGATATTCAATGTAAAAAGAATTTTTTTAAATAAAAGCTACATAAATCAAAGAAAAAAAGTGTTATTGAAAATCTTTCAAACTAAATTTTAAAGTTCTATTTATATCTTTTTTTTGAACTTATAATAACAAATTTTTAAACCTTAAAATCAACATTAAATGAACATGATGTATTATTTCATAGATTTTTTTCAAGGATATTCATGACTATTTCAAAATCTCAATTTATAAGAGGCTTAAAGTGCTATAAATCTTTATGGCTTTCTATAAATAGAGCTGATTTGATGAGTGTTGATGATACTAAAGATAAATTTACTGAAAATGTAAATAATATTTTTAATTTAGCTAAAAATATTATTCCAAATGGAATTGATGTAAAAAGTGATGATATTGATTTTATGATTAATCAAACAGATGAACTGTTAAAAAATGGTGCAAAAACTATCTATAATGCTACTTTTAAGACAAAAAATGGAGTTGTATCTATTGATATTTTAAACTTAAATGGTGATGAAGTAGAGATTTATGATGTAAAAGCTTCAACATCAATAAAAGAACATTATAGATATAGTGCAACTTTTGAGTATAAGATATTAAAACAATATGGATTGTTTGTCAATAAAGTTTTTATCATTTGTGTAAATAAAAATTATGAGAGAGATGAAGAGTTAGATGTTTTTGAACTTTTCAATGTTATTGATATTACAAAAGAGGTGCTTTCTAGCTATAAAATGGTAAAT
>JACAEZ010000025.1 GCA_013388565.1 Campylobacterales bacterium
AAACTTGCATCTGTAGTTTTACCACTTCCAGGTGCACCAATAATTAAAAACAATTTTTTCATAAATTTACTCCTTTTCGTTCGTTTGTTTTTTTATTCTAATATGAAGTTCTTTTAGTTGTTCATTATCAACACCACTTGGTGCTTGAGTCATTAAACATTGTGCTTTTTGTGTTTTAGGGAATGCTATAACATCTCTAATACTTTCACTTTTTGTAATAAGCATCATCAGCCTATCAAATCCTAATGCAAAACCACCATGAGGTGGGGCTCCAAATTTTAGTGCATCAAGTAAAAAGCCAAACTTGACTTTTGCCTCTTCCTCTTCAATACCTAAAAGTTTAAAGATTTGGCTTTGCATCTCCTCTTTATGTATTCTTATACTTCCACCACCAAGCTCTACACCATTTAAAACAATATCATAAGCAACAGATTCTATCTCTTCAAGTATCTCATGATTTAAATCTTTTGGCATTGTAAATGGATGATGAAGTGCTTTTACTCTACCATCTTCAATCTCAAACATAGGAAAATCAACAACCCATAAAAATTCAAATTTATTATTGTCAATTAAACCCATTCTATTAGCTATCTCTATTCTAAGTCTGCCCATGTAATCAAAAACTTTTTTCTTCTCACCAGCACCAAAGAATATAATATCACCAACTGACAAAGATGCTCTTTCAATAAGTTCTTTCACACTCTCTTCGCTCATGAATTTCAAAAGAGGTCCTTTTAAACCATCTTCTTTATATTGTAGATAAGCCAACCCTTTTGCACCAAATTTCACAACAAAATCTTCAAGCTCTTTTATCGTTTTTCTAGTGAAAAAATTATCACCATTTGGAACTTTAATAGCCTTAAATCTATTTAAATATCTGTTTTGTGCAATATCTGCAAAAATAGGATTTGATGATGTTTCAAACAAATCTATAACATCAATCATTTTTAAATCATATCTCATATCAGGCTTATCACTACCATAAAACTCCATGGCATCTTTATACTTCATTCTATTAAAAGGCGGTTTAGCCTCTATACCACAAGCACTAAAAATACCTTCAACAAGTTTTTCAGCAACTCCAATTACATCTTCTTGATTGCAAAAACTCATCTCAACATCTATTTGTGTAAATTCTGGTTGTCTATCAGCTCTTAAATCTTCATCTCTAAAACATTTTGCTATTTGAAAATATCTATCAAATCCAGCAACCATTAAAAGTTGTTTAAATAACTGTGGAGATTGAGGAAGTGCAAAAAATTCACCAGCATGAACTCTACTTGGAACTAAATAATCCCTAGCACCCTCTGGAGTAGATTTTGTTAAAATCGGAGTCTCAACCTCTAAAAATCCTAAACTATCAAGTGCATTTCTAGCAGCGATAGCCGCTTTACTTCTAAGTTTAAATGTATCATAAGCCTTTTGATTTCTAAGGTCTAAATATCTATATTTAAGTCTTATCTCTTCATTTACATTTTTATCACCTATACTAAAAGGGACTGGCTTTGACCTATTTTCGATAATCAACTCATCTAAAACAACCTCAATTTTTCCAGTTTTTAATTTTGGATTTTCAAGCCCCTCGCCTCTTTTTCTGATTACACCTTTTGCTATCAAGACATATTCGTCTCTAACAAAAGTAGCCACTTCATGAGCTTTTTTATTCTCATTAGGGTCGCAAACCAACTGTATAATGCCACTTTTATCTCTTAAATCTATAAAAACAACACCACCATGGTCTCTATAACTATTTGCCCAACCACAAAGTGTTACAACTTCGCCTAAGTTTTCAATACTTAAATCTGTGCATAGATGAGTTCTCAATACTCTGCCTTTCTAAAATGTTAAAAAAATGGTTTTGTAAGCCAAAATAATATCAAAAAGATGTTTAAATCAAACTCATTTAATATTTTCTGAAAAATCAAACTTTAAAAAATTATCTATCTCATGAAGCTAAATTTTTTTTCAAAACTATTATAAATTTTGCTCCATGAAAGATATTTTCTACAAAAATTTTACCTTTTAAATTCTCTTCGATAATTGTTTTAGACATATAAAGACCAAGTCCTGTACCTTTATTATCTTTTTTTGTTGTAAAGTATGGTTCAAAAATTCTATCAATAATATTTTCATCTATGCCACCACCATTATCACAAATAGAGATTGTAGAAAAATCATCAGTTGTAGCTATCTCTATTTTTATAGTTGGTTGATAATTTTCTTTATCATGATGTATTGCATACTCTAAACATGCATCTTTTGAGTTGCTAATAAGATTTAAAATAACCTGTTTTAACTCATTTGGATAGCTTGTAATTTTATTTTGTTCTAAACTTTTTATAACATCTACAGATATATTTTGTGCTTTTAAAGATGGAGTTACAAGTTTTAAAACATCTTCTATCAAATTGGCAATCACAAACTCCATAGGTTTTTTATCAGTTTTGAAAAAGTTTGTAAAATCGTCAATTGTATTTGACATAAAATTTATACCAGCCATTGAATTTTTTATATAATTGTTGACATATTTTTCATCTACTTCATTAAATTTATAAGCAACAGCTATATCTTGCACAGAGATTGCTAGTGAATGAAGTGGTTGTCTCCATTGATGAGCGATATTTGCAATCATTTCACCCATACTTGCTAATTTTGATTGATGAATCAACATTTTATCTTTTTCTCTTGCTTTTTGAATATTCTCATGTACTCTTTGTTCTAAGTTTTTATTTATGGCTTCAAGCTCCAATTTTTTTTCAAAAATCTCATTTTTAGCCTGATTTAATTCAATGTTTTTAATACTTTCGACCTCTTTTTTATAATAAATATATATGATAAACAAAACAATAATCCAAAGTAAAATACTTAAATTAAATAACAGCATGTAAAAAATATTAGTATATTTTTGAAACTCTACATCAATTGTATAATTTAATATATAGCCAACATGTTGATTGTTTATATTAAAAATAGGATTAAAAACAATTACAGCGGTTTTATCTTTTAAATCTACTCTTTTTACAAATAACTTTTTGCTTTCTAACTCATTATCAATAGATGAATAGAGTTTTTTATTGATTTCATCAAACTCTTGACTCGAAAAATGTAACTTATGTTCATCTTGGCAACTGTTTTCAAAACAGTGTGGAAACAAGCTAATTATCATAGACTTTTCATGAAGATAACTGTTTGAAACAAATGATTTGTCATAATTACTTTGTTCATCTTCAAACACATTTTTTGTAACCATAGATTTTTTTAGTATCATATATGTATGCCCTTCATAAATTTTTTCTATCCATTTATGTACAGCATCAAAACCAACACTAATTTCAACTGTTCCTATGTGACTATCTTCATACGAAAGAGGGTGAACAAATCTAAATCCATTAAAAATTCTACCCTCTTCAAATCCAGATATAAACTGTTTTGTTTTATTAGCCATCATGACTGAATATCGTATATTAGTCAAATCATCACCATATTTTAAAGGTTTGTGAAATCTTAAAAAACTTCTATTATCTGGAAAGTGAAAATGAAACTGTTTTAAATCATAATCTTTTTTCATTCTAATATATTTATCTTCTATATAGTTTAAATAACTTCTCTCTTTGTATGTTTTTAGCTTGTTCATCACCATTTAATGCTTCATGTATGATAGATAAAATATCTTTATTATTTACAACTTCAATAAATAACACTTTACTTAACTGTTCATAATGTTCAAAGACTGCATTATATGCTTGTACAAACTTCTCTTTTTGGTTAATTTCTAAAACATTGATAACCTTTTGATTATCATATTTTAAAATATAGTAAAGCAAAAATTGAAATATCAAGCCACATACAACAATAGATAAAACAACAATTTTAAAACTATTAAACATCTATATCCTCATGTTATTTATTTTGTACCAAAAGTTCTACTTTTTGAAATATTTTCTTTATAGAAATAGGCTTTGCTACAATCAAATCTATACCATCACTTTTTACTTCATCTTTAAACGATACGATAGTAACTATTATAATATCTTTATTATCTTTTTTGATATTTTTTATAAAATCCAAACCACCATACGAAAAATTTGTTAAATCAATAATAACTATATCTAACTTATTGATTTTATAAACTTCATACCCTATATCTAAAGTATCAGCCATAAATAAATTTTTGACACCTTGTCTTTTAATCATTCCTTTATAAATGGCTTTTGATAAATCGTCGTTTTGTACAAACAAAATAGTTGATTGGCTTAGTTTATTTAACATAAATAAACCCCTTTCATGAAGTAATTTTAACGAAATTAATCTATATATACATTGTGATTAAAAATATGCAGAAGTTAAATCAGTGGATTGATGTAAGATATTTAGCTAATAAAAAGAGGCACTCTCTCTCTCTCTCGAAATGTCTCTTAAAGTTTTATTAAAATTCATAATTAGGCTATCCTTGATAATCTTAGTTTATAATAATTATAAAAATAAAATAGTATCAAAAAGAAATTGCTTTTGTATTCCTAAATAGTAAATTAGTTTTTTTATATAAAATTTAAAAATCATAGTGTGTAAATTTTACACATCTATTGTCTAATATTTATAACTTTCACTAATATTTCTGGAATGCTATGTTAATGCTATACTAAATGTTTAAAATTGTATCGTCCAAACATAAAAAAATGGTTTTGTAAAATTTTTTAAAGGAAGGATTCATGAAAAGTTTTTTAAGTTTAGCAACAGTTACTGCTTGTCTTGTAAGTAGCTCGTTTGCAGCAGACTCTTTAGAAGGAATGTTTAAAGATGGTAAAGCAAATGGTGAATTGAGAGCTTTCTATATAGATAGAAATTGGGGCGGTACAGTAGGTAATCCTATGGTTGATAGAGCTGCATTTGCAGTTGGTGGAAATGTTGGTTTTGATACAGCTTCACTTCATGGTTTAAGCTTAGGTGCTAAATTTTACACAACAAATGGTTTAGGTGTAAATAGCAAAACTTCTGCTAAAGTAGATGGTACTTTATTTGATGATAATAAAGATAGTTACTCTATTTTGGGTGAGTCTTATTTGGTGTATAAAAACTCAAATACAACTGTAAAAGTTGGAAGACAAAAGCTTGACACTCCTTTAGCTGGAAGTGACGATGCTAGGATGTTGCCAAACTTATTTGAAGCAACTGTTTTGATAAACACAGACATAAAAGATACAACAATCATAGCAGCTCATGTAAGCAAATTTGCAGCTGGAACTTTTAGTAATGCTTATAGTGCTTCAACTCCTTCAAATGCGGCACTTTCAGTATCAAGTGGATATGGTTTAAACCAAACTAGTGGTAAATTCATGAACATGGGTACTTATGCTATAAATCAAGACACAGATGGTGTGAGTGTATTATCAGC
>JACAEZ010000064.1 GCA_013388565.1 Campylobacterales bacterium
CCTTCAATAAGCCCTTTTTCATCTCTTATAACACCAACTTTATCAAACATCATGTTGCCTAAATTTTTTCGTAAAGCATTTATATTGTATCTATTCTCACCATCAAATATATACTCAACTCTTCTTACATCTTTCTCTACAAATTTGTAATCTATTTTAGAAAACTCATTCATTTTTGCATATTTAGTCCCATTTATTCCAGCAATTTTACCAAACACTAAAGCATCTAAAAGGCTATTTCCGCCAAGTCTATTAGCTCCATGAAGACCATTGCACCCATTTTCACCACATGCGAAAAGTCCTTTCATTTTTGTCTCACATAAACTATTTATCTCAATACCACCCATTGTATAGTGTGCAACTGGTCGAATTGGTATTAACTCTGTTACTGGGTCAACCCCTTCACTTATAACACAAGCTCTTTTAAGTGATGGCAATTTATTGTCAATAATATTAGCCCCTAAATGTCTAATATCTAAAAACACCTCACACCCATTTTTAAACTGCTCTATAATCGCCCTTGTCACCCTATCTCTTGTTGCAAGTTCAGAAATAAATCTCTCATTTTTAGAGTTTATCAAATATCCACCTTCACCTCTTGCAGCTTCACTTATTAAAGCTCCACTATGCTTTAATCCAGTTGGATGAAACTGTACAAACTCCATATCCATCAATGGAATACTTGCTCTAATTGCTGAAGCTATCGTATCTCCACATGTATCTTGCGGATTTGAGCTATATCCTCTATAAATTCCAGCAAAACCACCACCAGCCAATATTACAGATTTAGCAACCACAACTACAACTTCAGAATCTTTTTTTCTTAAAGCAGTAACACCAGCAACTCTATCATTATCATGAATAATATTTAACAAAAAGTAATCTTTCAAACATTGAATACCCATTTTATTACATTTTTGTATGAGTGTTTGAACAATCGCAGCCCCTGTTTTATCTTGAATATAACATGTTCGCTTTTTAGAAGTTCCACCAAATCCTCGTTGTGAAATACGACCTTTTTCATCTTTATCAAATTCAACACCAATAGATGATAACCATAAAATATCATCTTTTGCATTTTTACAAAGCCTCTCAACAGACTCTCTATCTCCAATACCATCAGCACCTTTTATCGTATCTTCAATATGTTGATTTACACTATCATCAATATCATCATACAAAACTCCGTTAATTCCGCCACTTGCCATAGATGAATTTGAACGAAGAGGATTTCCTTTTATCATAACAGCTACATTAAGCCCAGCTTTTTTAGCCTCTATTGCAGAACTAAGCCCAGCAATTCCAGAGCCAACAACCAACACATCATACAACATCTGCCATCCTTAAAGTGAAAATATTTTTCGATAATTTTCTATTTTTGTTTTTGGTATCAAATTTATCTCCATGTTATGCTTTACATGAAGAGGTTCAATAGAGCTAAAAAGAGCTGAAACGACACCATTTGCAGACCTTGAAAATTGAAGTGCTTTTTGCACATCACTTGCAAAAATAGAACCCAAAAGAGAACTAATTGAATTAGAAAACTCTTTTTTAAACAAATTCATCTGCAATAAACTTGAACTTGCTATAAAATTTAAGCCAAGTTTTATACAAGCTTGAATTAATGAGTAGTACAATTCATCATCAAGTTGTTGATTTTGGTATGTATATGCATGAGGTTTTGCTAAATTATATGGAGATTGGACAAATTTAAACCTATTTTTTTCACCACCTACCTCTTTTGCAATTTTTACGAAATCATTTAGTGATAAATACTCCAAAAATGTCGGCTCATTTAAAAATCCATTCCATGAAGCAATACCGTAATATCTGATTTTACCCTCATCACAAAGTCTCTCCAACACTATAAAACACTCTTTTACCTTTTGAAGTAAAGCCTCATAACTTATATATCCAAGTTCCATTTCAACATTATGCAAATAGTAAATATCAATAGTCTCAACATTCAAATTTTTTAACGAGCAATTTAAACTCCACTCAATAAATTTGGCACTCAAACAGTGCTGGTCTTCTATTATTTCATCTTTTGTAGCCAAATCTTGTTCTATAATATTTTCTTCTATCCATTTATATGGGTGTGGAAAAGGGTAATTTAATGGAATAAATCCACCTTTTGAACATAAAACCAACTGTTCTCTATTTACAATATTTTGGCTAAATAGTTCATCTAATGCATCTTTTACCTCTCTTTCACTCTGCTGATAGCGATAATTTATTGCACAATCTATAAAATTACACCCATTTTTTACAGCCTCAATAATACTATCTTTAAAACTAAATAGATAATTTTCATCTTTATAAGGCTCTGGTTTGAATGTACCAACTCCTAAGTTTGATATAATCATATCTTCAGCTAAGCTAAAAGCATCTTTTCTTTTTTTAGAATTAATTGCAAACTGCTATGTTTGATTAAATGTTGAATGACCTTTTACCATGACAAATCCTTAAACAATAAAAACTCTCAAATTAAGTTTTAGTTTGAATTTTAATAAATCACTGACCTTACGCAAACCAGCAAAAAAATGCTACCATATAGACATGAAAAA
>JACAEZ010000088.1 GCA_013388565.1 Campylobacterales bacterium
ATCACTAAAAAATGGTGGAATAACTATTGTGTAGTTTTTATTTAGACTATTTTTTAACTCTCTAAAAAGTGGCATGAGTGATTTTATCTCACTTTTTCTACTTCCAGCTAAGAGTGCGATATTGCCATTTTTCAAACTTGAAGTGTTGTAAGTCGTAATCATATCAAGCAAAGGATTGCCAACATAGATAGGGTTTTCATAAAATTTATCTTCAAATGGAAATATAGATAACAAATTATCACAATACTCTCTTACAACTTTTGCTCGTTTTTGTTTCCAAGCCCATGTTTTAGGTAGTATGTAGTAGTTTATTTGGATATTTGGATTTTGTTTTTTTATCTCTTTTGCAAGTGGGATATTAAAAGCTGGTGCATCTATCAAAAGTACAATATCGCACTCTTTTGATAATTTTGCCATCTCTTTTATAGCGATTTTTGCTTTATAGATTTTTGGCAAAATATCAATAAACCCCATAACAGAAAATTCAGATATATCTAAAAGTGGTTCGCCTAAAGATTTTTCAAAGATACCTTTGATTTCTACATCTTTTATGTGTTTTAAAGACTCTTTTAAATGTAGATTGCTTGATGGCTCTAGTGCGGAGACTAAAATCTTCATGATAAATTTTTAATCGAATATGTTTTTAAATCCAAACTCTCTTTTATATCAAGCAAACTTTGTTTTAAATTTTTCAAATCAAACAGAACTATTTCATGAGCATTTGTATTTGCAATATACAACATGCACTCATATTTTGCGATACCTGCTGGATGATTTAAGTTTTGGATTATTGTTTTTATTTCTCCATTTGACAAATCAAAAACTTTTATTTTATTATTGTAGCTATCTGCTACAAATATTCTAAAACCGCCACAAGTTCCATCCATTTTACCAGTTGTTACACCGATTGGATGTTGAAGTCTTGCTACTTTTTTATCTCCATCAATATCACCAAAATCAAACAAATCCAAACCAATATCAGTTTTTACAAAATCATCTTCTATATGTCTAAGCGAACTTGTCTCACTGTCAATAAAATACAAAATATCTCCTAAAAAGCTAAGCCCACTAGGTTGAGCTAAATGGCTATCTAGTCTATAACCATTTTTAAGCCCTTCATGTCTGTTTCCTGCAAAAACTTCAACACTTTTTGTAAAAAGATTATATTTATATATTTGGTGAGTTCCAGCTACTGCGATATATAAAATGTCATCTTTTATCTCCAAATCCCACGGTGAATGTAGGTTTGAAACGACAACTTCATGTTTTGAAAAATCATCAAAAAATCTTAAAACTTCACCGCTTTTTGTGTTGCAAAGATAAAATGAGTCGTTGTAAAATCTACCACCTTGCGGGTCGTTTAGGTCTGTTATTTTAACAACAACTTCACCCTCTTTTGTTGTGATTAAGAGTTCATTTTTAGAGCTATTTGAGATAGCCAAAAAATCTTTTGAAGTACTAATTTTTCCAGGGTATCGTAAAATTGAAGAGTTTTTATTTAAAGTTGGAGTGAATATTTTATCTTTGTTTATATCTCCAAGAGAGATTAATTTTAAAATATCATCTCTTATATATTTATAATTTCCCTCACCGCTATAACCGCTTACAACATATCCATGTTGGTCGATTAAAATCAGTGATGGCCATGCACGAATACCAAACTCACTCCAAATGTCAAACTCTTTATCATTTAATACGATATGATTTATGTTGTATCTATTTATCGCATCTATTATATTTTCATCTTTTTTTTCAGCTGTAAATTTTGCACAATGAATACCAACTACAACAAGCTCTTTTTCAAACTCTTTTTCAAGTTTTTCTAAATCTGGCAAAACTTGAATACAATTTATGCAACAAAATGTCCAAAAATCGAGTAAAACGATTTTGCCTTTAAAATCATCAAGTGAAAGTTTTTCATGATTTAACCATTTTGCTTTTGTAAAATCTGGAGTTCTGACAATTTGTTTCATGAAGATTAATCTTTAAATAAAGAGGCTAATCTTGGACTTTCATCATTATCATCTTGTTTTATTTTTTGTTGTGTCATCGTAGCTGATAAATTTTGTTCAAATGAACTATCTTGCTCTATAAGTTCAATAGTATAACCCGTAAGTAAATTTGCAAGTCTAATATTAATACCACTTCTACCTATTGCTTTTGCTTTTTGGTCGCTTGGAATAGTTACTGTTGCTACAGTTCCATCTATTTTTACACTTTTAATAATAGCTGGACTCAAAGACCTTGCTACAAACATCTCTGGAATTGGTGAATATTCTATACAGTCAATACTTTCATTTTTTAACTCTTTACTAATAGAGTTTATTCTCATACCTTTTACTCCAACTGTTGAGCCAATTGGGTCTATTTTAGGATTTGTTGTATAAAGTGCTACTTTTGCTCTCTCACCTGGAATTCTTGAACATTTTTTAATCTCTACTGCTTTATCTTTTATCTCTGGAACTTCTAATGCCAATAGCTCTTCTAAAAATTTTGGAGATGTTCTTGAAAGCTCTAAATAAATTCCATAAGTTTTATCAATCTTAACATCTTTTAATACACCTTTTACAACATTTCCAACTTTAAAATTTTCGCCTTTTATTCTATTTTTTAAAGGCATAACAGCTTTTACCTCATTTATCTCTAAAAATGTGTTGCCATTATCATCAACCCTTACAACAGTACCTGTAATGATTTTACCTTTTTTTGATTTGTATTTACCAAACAGTTGATTTTTTATAAGTCTTTGAATTTCATGTTCAAACTCTCTATATAGATGATTTACTGTACTTCTGCCTAAAGAGTCAAATTGTATCTCATGCCTTAGCTCATCACCTATTTCTACCTCATCATCATATTTTCTTGCATCAACTAATTTCATATATATTTTTGGTTCGCTAACCGCTCTTGTATCATCATTTTCGACAACAACAACTTTTTGAAATAGTTTCAAACTTTTTGATTTTTCATCAATTTCTGCACAAAACTCTATTTTCTGGTCAATCATGCTCTTTGAAGTATTTAAAGTAGAATCTAATAATGCATCCTTTACACTTTCACCTCTCAACCCTTTTTCATAA
>JACAEZ010000018.1 GCA_013388565.1 Campylobacterales bacterium
AAAAAAATAAAAAACAAAAAGAGAGATGAAGAGATTATGACATTAGACATTGAGAGGAAGATAAACTTTTCTCCTTTGAATGATTTTGTAAATGAACTTCAAAAAGGGAGTTTAAATGCAAAACTTAAAAATGATACATTAACCATAAAATTCAAAAATGAGGTTGAATTGAAATATTTTTTAAGTAAAATCGGCATTTAAAGAATATTTAATAATTATTTTAATTCAAAATTGGTAGAATTTCAAAAAAATTAAGGGGAAATAATGCTTGACATACAATTACCGCTACTTTTAGCATCTGCTGTTATATTTCTTATTGTAATGGTTTTGCTTAATAGTATTTTGTATAAACCTTTGTTGAATTTTATGAGCAATAGAGATAGCTCAATTAAAAAAGATTTGGAAAATGCAAATCAAAATTCAGCAGATGTTGATAAAATGCATCAAGAGGCAAAAACTATTATTGCAAATGCGAGAGCAGAAGCAGCTAAAATAATAGAAAAAGCCAAAGAAGAGGCTAATCTAAATGCTGATAACAAAATCAGTCTTAAGAAAAAAGAGTTAGAAAAAAGTTATTCAGAGTTTGTAGTTGCTTTAGCAACTGAACAAAAAGAGTTAAAAAATGCTTTAATGTCTCAAGTACCTTTATATAGAGAAAGCTTGAAGGCAAAGTTTGCAAAACTTTAATAGTAATAAAAGGATATGATTATGTTTAATAAAATTTTTTGGTTACTAGTAATAGGTAACTTTACACTGTTTGCTTCTGGAAGTGGAACAGGTGAGACTGATATAGTTCCTAGAAGTGTGAATTTTTTAATATTTGCTGCAATGGTTTATTATCTTTTAGCTGATTTTTTAAAGAATTTTTTTGAAAAAAGAAGAGTATCAATTCTTCATGAATTAGAAAAAGTTCAAGAGAGGTTAAAAGAATCTAAAGTTTTAAAAGAGAATGCTTATAAAAAAGTTGAAGAGTCTAAAAAAATTGCTGAAGATATAATTGCTACTGCAAAAAAAGAGGCTGTGCTAATATCAACTAAAATCAATGAAAATATGCAACAAGACATATCAGCATTAGAAAGAATAGCTAATGAGCAAATCGAAACAGAAAAAAGAAGAGTAGTTAGAGAAACAGTAAAAGATGTTTTAACTGATATGTTTAAAGATGGTGGTTTTAGTGTTAATGATAAAGAATTTGTAAATATTATTTTGAAAAAGGTTGCATAATGAATGATATAATAGCAAAAAAATATGCAAAAGCATTAATATCAACATCTACAGAAGATAAATTAGAAGAGTATGCAAATAGCATAAAAAAAATAGCAGAAGCTACGACTATAGATAAATTTAAATCAATAATTTATTCACCTGATGTATCTGAAGAAGATAAAACAAAACTACTTAACGATATAATTGGTGAATGTGATGAAAAAATGAGAAATTTTATAAATGCTTTATCTTATCATAAACGGTTTGATATATTTGTAGAGCTTTATAATGAATTAAAACAAAAAATATCTTCAAATAAAAATCAATATGTTGGTTATGTTGACAGTTCATCTTTATTAAATGAAGAAGAGTTAAAGCAATTAAACAATAGTTTTAGTAAAAAAGTTAATTCTGAAATAATACTAATTCAACGAAAAAGTGATTATGATGGAATTAAGGTTGAAATAGATGAATTGGGTATTGAAATAGGTTTTTCAAAAACTAAGCTAGAAAATCAAATGATTGATTTTATAGTTAAAGCAATATAATTAATCAAACAAAGGAGTATAAGTGGTAGCAAAATTACAAGCAGACGAGATTAGCTCAATAATTAAGGAGAGAATAGAAAATTTTGAGCTAAAAGTTGATATAAGCGAAACTGGTAAAGTGATAAGCTTTGCAGATGGTATAGCAAAAGTATATGGTTTAAAAAATGTTATGGCTGGTGAAATGGTTGAATTTGACACTGGCGATAGAGGTATGGCTTCTAACTTAGAAGAAAATAGTGTTGGGATAGTTGTTCTTGGAAGAGGAAAAGGAATAAAAGAGGGTACAAGCGTAAAAAGACTTGGTACTTTGTTAAGAGTTCCAGTAGGTGATGGATTAATAGGAAGAGTAGTAAATTCTCTTGGTGAAGCTATAGATGGAAAAGGTGCAATAGAAGCTACAGAAATGAAGTTTGTTGAAGAAAAAGCACCAGGAATTATGGCTAGAAAATCAGTTCATGAACCATTGCAAACTGGTATAAAAGCAATTGATGCACTTGTTCCAATTGGTAGAGGACAAAGAGAATTAATCATAGGTGATAGACAAACTGGTAAAACTACAGTAGCTATTGATACAATAATCAACCAAAAAGGTCAAGATGTTGTTTGTATATATGTTGCAATTGGTCAAAAACAGTCAACAGTTGCTCAAGTAGTTAGAAAATTAGAAGAGCATGGAGCGATGGAGTATACTATTGTTGTTAATGCTTCTGCAAGTGAATCTTCAGCAATGCAATTTCTTGCACCTTATACAGGTGTAACAATGGGTGAGTATTTTAGAGACAATGCAAGGCATGCTGTTATTATTTATGATGATTTAAGTAAGCATGCTGTTGCTTATAGAGAAATGTCACTTATCCTTAGAAGACCTCCAGGTAGAGAAGCTTATCCAGGTGATGTATTCTATTTACATTCAAGATTACTTGAAAGAGCGGCTAAAGTAAATGATGAGTTAGGTGCTGGTAGTTTAACTGCTCTTCCAATTATTGAAACACAAGCGGGAGATGTTTCTGCATATATTCCTACAAATGTTATTTCAATTACAGATGGGCAAATATTTTTAGAATCTGATTTGTTTAACTCTGGTATAAGACCAGCGATAAATGTTGGTATTTCAGTATCAAGAGTAGGTGGTGCTGCCCAAATAAAAGCTACAAAGCAAGTTGCGGGTACATTAAGATTAGATTTGGCTCAATATAGAGAATTACAAGCTTTTGCACAATTTGCTAGTGATTTAGATGAATCTAGTAGAAGACAACTTGAAAGAGGTCAAAGAATGGTTGAAGTATTAAAACAACCACCATATGCTCCAATCCCAATTGAAAAACAAGTTGTTATAATATTTGCAGGAGCAAAAGGTTTCTTAGATGACATTCCAGCAAATAAAGTACAAAAATTTGAAGCAGAACTTTATCCATTTATCGAAGCCAAACATCCTGAAATTTTAGATAATATAAGAACAAAAAAGATGATAGATAAAGATACAGAAGAGTTACTAAATAAAGCGTTAGCGGAGTTTAAAACATCTTTTTCTGTTGAGTAAAAGGGAAATTAAATGGCAAATTTAAAGGATATTAAACGACAGATTAAAAGTGTTAAAAACACTCAAAAAACAACTAGAGCGATGAAGTTAGTTTCAACAGCTAAGCTTAGAAGAACAGAAGAATTTGCTAAAAAATCTAAGTTATATGCAAAAAAAATTAACGAAGTTTTATCTGATATCGCAATGCAAATAGAGCATTTTAAAATTGGTGGAATAGATAGTAAATTCTTTGCTAAAAATGAAAAAATTGAAAAAGTTGATATAATTTTTATTACAGCTGACAAAGGATTGTGCGGAGGATTTAATCACCAAACAATTAAAACTGTTAAAAATTTGATGTCTTCATTCAAAGATAGAAAAATAAAAGTTAGATTAAGAGCCATTGGTAGAAAAGGTATTGATTACTTTAGATTTAATGAAATTGAGTTATTAGACAGTGTTATTAATTTGAGTTCACAGCCATCGTATGAAAGAGCTGCTGAATTTATGAAAAGAGCTGTTGAAGATTATTTAAATGGGATTACGGATCAAATTATTTTAATTCATAATGGCTATTTGAATATGATTACACAGCAAATAAAAGTTGTTGATTTGTTGCCAATTAAAATTGATACAGTTGATATCATTGAAAAAACATCATTAATGGAAGTTGAACCAAAAGGTGATGAAGAGTTAGTGTTAGAACAATTAGTCCAAAAATATTTAGATTACAATGTTTATTATTCATTAATAGATTCTTTAGCAGCAGAACATAGTGCTAGAATGCAAGCAATGGATAATGCTACTAGAAATGCTAAAGAGATGGTTAGTCAATTAACATTAGATTATAACAAAGCTAGACAAGCTTCAATTACTACCGAACTTATAGAAATTATAAGCGGTATGGAATCAATGAAATAATATAAGGAGAATTAATGGAAGGTATTGTTACACAGGTTATTGGTCCTGTTGTTGATGTAGATTTTGATAATTATTTGCCAGAAATAAATGATGCTTTAGAAGTTGAATATGTTGTTGAAGGTAAAAATAAAAAATTAGTTTTGGAAGTTGCTGCTCATGTTGGGGATGGTAGAGTTAGAGCAATAGCAATGGATTTAACTGAAGGTTTAGTTAGAGGTTTAAAAGCAAAAGCTACAGGTGGTTCAATTAAAGTTCCAGTTGGTGAAGAAGTATTAGGAAGAATTTTAAATGTTACTGGTGAAGCAATTGATGAAGGTGAGCCAATTGTTGCAAAAGAATATTGGCCTATTCATAGAGATGCACCAATATTTGAAGAACAAAGTACAAAAACAGAAATGTTTGAAACAGGTATTAAAGTTATAGATTTACTTGCTCCGTATGCTAAGGGTGGTAAAGTTGGATTATTCGGTGGTGCTGGAGTTGGTAAAACAGTTATTATTATGGAACTAATTCACAATGTTGCATTTAAACATAGTGGTTATTCTGTATTTGCTGGTGTTGGTGAAAGAACAAGAGAAGGTAATGACCTTTATCATGAAATGAAAGAGTCTAATGTTTTGGATAAAGTAGCACTGTGCTATGGGCAAATGAATGAGCCACCAGGTGCAAGAAATAGAATAGCTTTAACTGGTCTTACAATTGCTGAATATTTTAGAGACACAAAAGGTTTGGATGTATTAATGTTTATAGATAATATATTCAGATATGCACAAGCTGGTTCAGAAATGTCTGCTCTTTTAGGAAGAATTCCTTCAGCAGTTGGGTATCAACCAACACTAGCTAGAGAAATGGGTGTTCTTCAAGAGAGAATTACATCTACAAAAAAAGGTTCAATTACATCAGTACAAGCAGTTTATGTACCTGCTGATGATTTAACTGACCCAGCTCCAGCTTCTGTTTTTGCACACTTAGATGCTACAACAGTTTTAAATAGGGCTATTGCAGAAAAAGGTATTTATCCAGCAGTTGATCCACTAGATTCCACAAGTAGAATACTTGATCCACAAATTTTAGGACAAGAACATTATAGTGTAGCAAGAGGTGTACAACAAGTACTTCAAAAATATAAGGATTTACAAGATATAATTGCTATTTTAGGTATGGATGAATTAAGTGAAGAAGATAAACTTGTTGTTGAAAGAGCTAGAAAAATAGAAAAATTCTTATCACAGCCATTTTTCGTAGCAGAAGTTTTTACAGGAAGTCCAGGTAAATATGTTACATTAGATGAAACAATTGCTGGTTTTAAAGGGCTTTTAGATGGTAAATTTGACCATATTCCAGAAGCCGCATTTTATATGGTTGGAAATTTAGAAGAAGTATTAGAAAAAGCGGAGAAGTTGAAAAATAAAAATTAATTAAGGCATGAGCTATGGATACATTAAAATTAAATATTGTAACGCCAAACGGTGAAATCTTTAACAATGATATCAATAGCGTTACATTACCTGGAAGTGATGGTGAGTTTGGTGTACTTCCAGGTCATGCCGCTTTAGTTTCGTTGCTTAGTGCAGGTGTTATAGAAATCGAAAAAACAAGTGGGAAAAAAGAGTTAGTTGCTGTAAATTGGGGATATTGTAATGTAAGTGAAGCAGAAGTAACTGTTTTAGCTGATGGTGCAATTGCTATTTTAGGTGATAGTGAAAGTGAAGTTGCAAATGCTATTTCAAAAGCAAAAGAACTTATTAAATCGATTAGTGATTCTAATATTGCTATTGCTACAGTTGAAGCCAAGTTAGAATCTGCTGGAAGAAATCTAATATAATGAATATTGATTCATTATTAGATTATTTACAAAATAGTGGTTTGATAACATATATAATTTTAGGTTTGTTGTCTATTTATTTTATTACTGTTTTTTGGATTTTTTTTTACAGATTATTTTATTTAAATAATTGGATTTCTAAAGAAAAAGATTCTTTAGAGTCCTTATTTATGGGAAATGAGTTACCATCTACTTTTTCTTTTTTACGAGGTTGTATAAAAAATAAAGAAGCTCTTAATAAAGATATATTAAATGCTTGCTTTGATGCCGCTATTAAAGATGCTACATTTGGTTTAACATTTTTATCTATTATTGCAACAACTTCACCATTCATAGGTTTATTTGGTACTGTTGTTTCTATATTAGAATCTTTTTCTGCTTTAGGTGCAGCGACAAAAGCATCTTTAAATGTACTAGCTCCAGCTATTAGCGAAGCATTAGTTGCAACAGCTGCTGGAATATTAGTTTCTATACCAGCATATACTTTTCATTTAATTATAAAAAGAAAAAGTTATGAATTATCAGTTTACTTGAAAAACCAAATACAAATATTACTTTCTATACATAATAAAGATTAAAGTATTATTTGTATGTTTGATTTTGATGAAAAACCAGAACTTAATATAACGCCTTTAGTAGATGTTATGTTGGTCTTAATGGCTATATTAATGTTAACTGCTCCAATAATGGTATATGAAGAGAGTATAACTTTACCAAAAGGTTCTCGTTCAAAAAGTGTAGATGATAATGCTAAAATTGAAATAAAAATTGACAAAGATGGTAATATAATGATTAAAGAGAAAAAGTATTCTATGAATAATTTTGCCGATAATTTTATTCTATTTTCTGAACAATTTGATAAAAATACACCCGTTTTTATAAAAGCAGATAAAAATCTTTTATATGATAATGTGATTTTTATATTAAAAAGTGTTAAAGAATCTGGTTTTTTTAAGGTTTCATTAATTACAGATGGATAAGCAAACATCATTTTATATGGGTGGATTTATTTCAATTTTTGCCTATTTTAGTACAATTGGTTTGTTGTTCTTAAAACTTACACTTTTTGACAAAGAGCCACAAATATTTTTTGCAACAAATGAAACAGTTTTTCAAGTAAATGTTATAGAAGAAGATAGTAAAGAAGAGAACATAAAAGAAAATGCTCAAAAATCTGTAAAAATAGAACAAAAGATTGAAGAAAAAGTAGAAAAAGATACAGTAGTAGAGGCTGGTTCTACATCTAATAAACAGACAGCTGATATAAAATCTTTGTTTTCTACAATAGAAACAAAAGTATCACCTAAAATAGAAAAAGAAGATGTTACAAATAAACAGACAGAGTCTGTTGCTAGTAGATTAAAATCACAAAATAAAATTAATTCTGAATTAGATAAAGAACAAAAGCTTGCATCAAATGTTGTAGATAATATGTCTCTTTCAAAGCCTGTTACTTTAAGTGCCACAGGACAAGCCATTCAACATCCGTACTATTCAAAAGTTCAAGAAATGATAGCTAAAGGTTGGAGACCATATTCTAACGTGAAAAAAAATGAAGCTTTAGTATTAGTTATAATAGATAAGTATGGAAATTTTAAATATTCTATTAAAAGAACATCAGATGACGACTCTTTTAATAGTGCTTTAATTTCATATTTAGAAGCATTGGTAAATAAACAATTTCCTCCATATGACCAAGGAGAAAAGACTGTTATAGAGGTATATTTTAAAACACAGGAGTAATTATGAATTATATAGTTGTTTTTTTATTATTTATTTCAAATATTTTTGCAGTTGATGCAACTATGGAAATTGTGAAAAGATTAGAATATATACCAGGTATAGTTATTGAAGAAAAAACTATGCAAAGCGATAATGCTGGATATTATTCAAAAAAAATACATAAAGTTTTAGTTGGCGATTTTAAAGTTAGTGGACATTTTAATGTAGATGATACTTTAGGAAGTTTTAGTGATTTTGAATCATTAATTAGTTTAAATCCAAATGTTAAAGGTGATTTATTATTAAAATATGAGACTATTACTAATAGTGATGGTTCATTATTAGTAAATGCTAAACTTATAAATTTAAAAGGTAATTCTTTACTTTTCTCTAAATCTTATACAGTTTCAAAAAGTGAAAGATTTCCTTTTTTAGCACACAAAATTGCAGTTGATGTTAATAAACAAATAAATGCTCCGTCGATAGAGTGGATGGAAAATTTTGTTGTTTTTTCAAAATTTATTACAGCAAAACAATCTGATATTGTAATATCTGATTATACATTAACATTTCAAAAAACTGTTGTAAAAGGTGGTTTTAATATTTTTCCAAAATGGGCTGATAAAAGTAAAGAATCGTTTTATTATACGAAATATTTAAATAAACCAACACTATTTAAATATAATTTATTTAGTGGAAAAAATGAAAAGATAATAGAATCTGATGGAATGCTTTCTTGTTCGGATGTAAGTGAAGATGGTACTAAATTATTATTGACTATGGCACCAAAAGGTCAGCCTGATATTTTTGTATTTGATATAAATTCAAAAACAAAAAAACAAGTTACCAACTATAGTGGTATTGATGTAAATGGTAATTTTGTTGATGATGATAAAAGAATAGTATTTGTATCAGATAGATTAGGTTATCCAAATATATTTGCACAAACAATTGGTTCTAGTGGTGTAGAACAACTAGTTTATCAAGGCAAAAATAATAATTCTTGTACAGCTTTTAAAAATTATATAGTTTATACAAGTAGAGAATCTGAAAATGAGTTTGGTGGTAATACATTTAATTTATATATGATTTCAACAAAAAGTGATTTTATAAGACGATTAACTCCATTAGGAGATAATCAATTTCCAAAATTTTCACAAGATGGTGAGTCAATAATATATATTAGAAATTACAAAAATCAAAGTGCATTAGGGATTATTAGAGTAAATTACAATAAAAGTTATCTTTATCCATTGCAAAGTGGAAAAATTCAATCTATAGATTGGTAATATTAAACTTTTTTTAAGAAATTTTGATTAGAATTCGATTTGAAAATTAAGCTAAAAATAGGAGCTAAAAAATGGTTAAAAAATATACTGTTGCAATTGTTGCAAGTGCGATGTTGTTATTGACAGGTTGTAGTCAAAAAAGTGATGTAGATGCATCTGCTCAAAAAGGTGCTGAAAGTGCTGATTCTAAATTAAATCAATTAGGTGCTGGTGATGGTATGATGAAGCTTTCTGATGAAGAAATGAAAGCACAATTAATTAAAGATTTAGAAGGTAAAGTTGAGAGTGTGTATTTTGCATTTGATAAATATAACATTACTGATGAATCAAATAGTAAAATTAGTGCAAATTCAAAGTTATTAGGTGAAGGTAAAGCTGGTGAGCTTAAAATCAGAATCGAAGGTAACTGCGATGAGTGGGGTACTGATGAGTATAACTATGCACTTGGTTTAAAAAGAGCAAAAGCTTCTCAAGATGCAATGATTGCTTCTGGAACAAGTGCTGATAGAATTTCTATAGTAAGTTATGGTGAAAGCAATCCTGTATGTACAGAACACAATAAAGAGTGTTGGGCAAAAAATAGAAGAGCAGATTTTAAATTATTACCATAATCTTTAGATATTAAATGAGATATTTACTACTTTTCTTTTCTGCATATTATTTAATAGCTTCTGAGCCATCGGCATTTAACTCCGATGGTTTAGAAAAACCACTTAAGAACTATGAACAAGAATATCAAACAGAAGTAATGGATTTAGGTTTACAAGGGAATGAAAAAATAGATTCACAATCCCATATTAGTATAAATTCTGCTTCAAATCAAAATAGTAATTCGTTGTTATCTTTAACAAACAAAGTTAACAGTTTAGATGAAAAAGTAGATGGTTTGAGAAGTATTACAGAAGGTGCAGCTAAAAGATTTTCTGATTTAAAAACAGAAATATCACTTATTTCTAAACGTTTAGATGCTATTGATAGTGTATCTTCTCAAGGTGGTGGTGCAACTCAAGATGTATCAACACAAATTAAAATCCAAAACGAAAACATTGAAAAGATAAAGCAAGCTTTAAAAGAGTTAAGCTCTTTAATAGATTCTATAAATAGTTCATATATTTCAAAGAATGAATATGAAAAATTTAATAAAAATATTATAAATGCAATTACAGAACTAGAAAAAAAAGTTGGTAGTAGTTCAAATTTGAAATCTACAGACAATAGTTCTGAAAAATCTGATAAGAAAAGTAATGAGCAAACTTTAAAAGATGCTATAGAGTTATATAACTCTAAATCATTTGATAAATCATA
>JACAEZ010000033.1 GCA_013388565.1 Campylobacterales bacterium
AAAAAGATACAAAATGACGAAAATTGATAGAAAAGAAAATCCAACTTTTAATCATTATTCAGATGAAAGTGTAAAAGAGGCTTTAAAAAAAGATCTTTTTAAGAGATGTTATCTTTGTGAAGAGGTTACAAGACATTTTGAAGTGGAACATTTTTATCCACAAAAATATTTTTCTCACTTAGAAAACAGCTATGAAAATCTATTTTATGCCTGTCAAAAATGCAATAAGATAAAACCAAAAGATATAAATACAAATTCTGAAAATGAAATTTTGAATTGTTGTGAAACTAATCCATACGAATATATAAAATTGGAACTCAACACTAAAGAGTGCAAAGTTGAAGTTACACAAATCAAAGATGAACCAGATAATGGAAATAAAGTAAGAGAAACAATAAAACTTTTAAATCGAATTTATAACGGTGAGAATTCAAAAAGCACTTCATGTGAAGATTTGAAAGATGATATTAAAGAAAAAATAGAAGAGTTTAGAAAAAAGCTTGATAAATATGAAAAGACAAAACTTAAAAAAGTTGCTTTAAATTCAATAATTGAAGAGATTTCAGAACAATCAGCTTACATAACTTTTAAAAAATGGATAATTCGAGATAATCACACTCTAAACAGTGAGTTTGGAAACTAAAAAAAGTAAAGTACTACAAATTGTTATATCAACTTTTGATATACAGCTTTTGGATTTTCAGATGTTATTTTTGCTATTAATTTTGCAGCACTTTTTTTAGGCATTTCAACACTTAGTATATCATCAATAGTTAAGTAGTTAAACTCTTTTTGTACACCTTTAACAACAACTACCCATTCACCATTTAAGTTTTCATGTTTTAATTTATCAATTAGATTACCAACACTATCTTTAAAATATTTTTGGTGTAGTTTTGTTATCTCTTTGATTAAAAAAAGTTCTCGTTTATTGTCTATATTGAAGATTTCTTCTAACAGTTGTTGTACTCTTTTTGGAGATTCAAAAATAATTATGTTAAATTCACTAGATAATAGTTTATTTAACTCTTTTACTCTTTGCTCTTTTGAATGTACCAAAAAACCATAAAATAAAAACTCTTTTTCATAAAATCCACTCATCGCATAAGCACTTATAACCGCAGAAGCTCCTGGAATAATATCTATTAATACTCTATTTTTATGACAATACTCTACTATTTTACTACCAGGGTCACTGATACAAGGTACTCCTGCATCACTTAAATATATTATATTGTTGTCAAAAAACTGCGGAGTTAAAGTAGCAACAAATTTTTCTTCATTGTGTGAATTAATAAATATAATCTCTTTTTCACCAAATGAAATTTGAAATTTTGAAGACAGAAGTAAAAGAAGTTTTTTAGTTACTCTACTATCTTCACAAAGGATTATAGAAGAGTTTTTAATAGTTTCTAACCCTCTATAGCTAATATCTTCTAAATTACCTATAGGAGTAGAAACAATAGTAAACAAATTTGACTTTTAACTAAACAACTGTTTTTAAAGCTATTTAGATATATTCATTATAGATATTTTTAACTAAAAATTTTTAAATTTAAGATTTTAAATTATATTTTTGTTTAAATTTTTCAACTCTACCTGTTGCATCAACTATTTTTTCAGAACCTGTAAAAAATGGGTGACAAGAACTACAAATATCAACTCTTAATTCACTTTTGTTTGATTCAATAGTGAAACTATTACCACATGCACAAGTTACTGTACAATCAACATAATTTGGATGTATATCTTTTTTCATTATAAATGCCTTTCAATATTAATAAAAATTAAGGACGAAATTCTACCAAAATTAATTTTAAAACTAATTTAATTTACTTTTTTATTTTTTAAAAATTTTTTATTTTCTGGATTTGCAAGTAGTGCACTCATTGATTTTTTCAATCCTTCATCACTGTTTTCATTAATTGCACTCTCTTTAAACTCTTCAGTTCCAGCTGTTAAATTAATTGCTATTACAGAATCTTCTAATACAACTTGTAAAATGGCAAATAGTGGTACTTTCACAAAACTACCAAAATTATCAGCTCCAAAACCAGCTTCAAAACATAAATTATTTTCATTATCTATAAATGCACTATCAAATGTATATCCAGCTAAAGCAAATAGTGTCAATGGTTTAAATTTTGAGTATATATCATCAGGTAATTCTGGGTCAAATTCTGTCATTTTGATATTGCAAACAACCGAAAAATGGACATTATTATCAAATAAATATGCTATTAAATTTTTAATATTTCTCTCCATGACATCTTTAAACTTCAAATCTCGTACTATTTGGTCAATCATTTTCTATCCTTAATTAAATTTTCAAATTCGATAACAAGTTTCTCTATCTCCAAAATTCCCTCTTTCCAAAAATTTTCATCATCTATATCAAAACCAAACATTGAAACCAACTCTTTTGGTGATTTGCTTCCACCAAATGATAAAAATTTTATATATGTATCATTGAAATTTTCTATATTTTTTTTACTCAACCCATATAGAGCTAATACCAAAAGTTGTCCATATGAATAGGCATAACAATAAAATGGAGAGTGTATAAAATGAGGAATATAGCTCCACCAGATTTTATAATTTTCTGTAAGTTCAACACTTTCACCAAACATCTTTTTATTCTCTTCAAACCATATTTGACTTATCTCATCTGCTTTTAGTTCATCTTCTTTTTCATGAACTCTTCTTTCAAATGTGGTAAATATAATTTGTCTATAAAGTGTAGCAAAAATATCTTCAAGTTTTGAGCCTAAAAGTGCTATTTTTTCATCATTTGGTAGTTGTTTATAAAGATAGTCAAAAGTTACCATTTCAGCAAATATTGAAGCAGTCTCTGCTGTTGTTAGTGGTGTATCTGAATTTATATATCCAACCTCTCTCGATAGATATTGATGTATTGCATGAACTAATTCATGATCTAATGTAAATAAATCTCGTCTTTGGTCAGTGTGATTTAATAAAACATAAGGGTGTACAGATGTAACTGCTGGGTGTGAAAAAGCTCCACCTCGTTTTTTATCACTTGGATAAACATCGCACCACTCTTCATGAAATGCTTTTAAAGCTATGTTGTAAAATCTTTCATCAAAATTTTTGAAAGCACTAAGTACAATATTTTTTGACTTTTCAAAATCATAAACATCTTCAGCACCTTTGATTGGTGCATATCTGTCATAATCTTTAAGTTTTTTCAAACCAATTAATTTAGCTTTACTTTTATAATATCTTGAAACAATATTTGCACTGCTTAGTGTCGTATTTATTAAAGTGTCAACACTTTTTTTTGTAACCTTATTTGATATATGCCTTGGAGTTTCTGGAGAGTCGTAGCCTCTAAATTCGCACTCTAGTTTCAAATCACTTTTTATCATGTTAAATATATATGCAAATAGCTCCACATGTTTTGATAACCCTTTTGTAAGCGATATTTGAGCTTTTTTTCTAACATCTCTACTATTGTCATATAGTTTAGAGAGTATCTCCTCTTCACTAGATTTTTTACCATCATAAAAAAACTCAACTCTGCTTAGATGTTCATCAAACAGTCTTGAAAAAGCACTTGAAGAGGTTAAATCTTTTTTAAGTAAAATTTTCTCCTCTTTATCACTTAATTGATATGGCTTATCCAAAAATATTGACTCTAAATAGTAACTGTAATTTTTAGACTCTTTAATAATTTGTTGTTGAGTTTTTTCATCTATTTTGTTAAATTCCAACTCAAAAAATATCAATAACTCTTCAATATTTGTACATAATTTTTGATATTTTGACAACAAATCACCTTTTGTAGAGTTTGTTGCAAATATCAGATAAACATATGTCATGATACGACCAACATTTTCTTGTATTGCTTCATACTCTTTTACAACTGCATCAAATTTTTCTACTTTAATATTTGCCAAATTATTACAATATGTTTGATTAAAACTATTGGCTAATACTAAAGTTTGTTCTAATAACTTATCAACCTCATCTATTGAATTAAACAAATGGTTCAAATTCCAATTCATGCTACTCCTTAATAATAAAATCTTTAATCTCTAAAAATCCAACTAACGAATTCATGATTGCAAATTTTTTACATTTTTTAAAATCACAAACTCGCAAATCTCTTCTTTTTAAAAAACCACTTTTTAACAGTTTAGTTCTAATAATACCTTTAAAAAGGGGTTTTTTAGGTGTTATCCAAACACCATTTATAAATAGTGCAATGTTTGCTATCGTCGTATCTGTCAAAAGAGAATTTTTTACAATAATAACATCATCACAATTTTCTCTTTCAAGCAAAATCTGTTCTAACTTTTTTCTATCACTATATTTAAAATCATATACCAAACTATTATCATGAACAATTTTAAACGATTTAAAAAATCTCTTTTTTTGCTCTATAAATTCAACCTTCTCCACTCTATTTGAATAGTGAATTTTACATCTATAAAAAGCTTTGTCTATAGGTTTTATTAAAGGTTTAAAGTTAATATCCTCACACTTGCCAAAATTTTTCAAAATTGTACTTTTCAATCTATCTTCATGAAGCCTCATATCATGAATAAATCCACGATTTACTTTAATAGTTTCAAAAAACTGGGACATAAATTTTATCTTTCATCTCTTGATACTCTTTAAAGGCGATAGAATCGGCAGTAATTCCACCACCACTTTTATAATAAAGTTCATTAGACTCATTTTCGATATATCTAATAATTACCCCACTATCTAAATAATCTCCATTAAAATATCCAAAAACACCGCAAAAATACCCTCTTTGATACCCCTCAACATCTTTTATTATCTCAACTGAACTCTTCTTTGGAGTGCCACTGATAGAACCAGCTGGAAGCAGTGTCAATAAAATATCACCTAAATTTTCTTGCCAATTTTCTTCTAAATCTCCAGCTATTTTAGAACTTACTTGAAGCAACTCTTTATCTCCAGCATTTATCTTTTCGACATATCTAAAATCTTCAACTCTAACATTTGATGAAACCATATTCAAATCATTTCTAAGCAAATCAACAATCATGATA
>JACAEZ010000114.1 GCA_013388565.1 Campylobacterales bacterium
ATCCGCCTAAACATGCTCCACAAGTTGGATTGCTCACAACAGCACCTGCATCGATAAATATATCAAGCAACCCTTCATGTTCAGCTTGTTTGAATATTTTTTGAGTAGCTGGAGTTATTATCATTCTTGTATGCCTTGCTACTTTTTTGCCTTTTAAGATATTTGCAGCAATTCTAAGGTCACTAAGTCTTCCATTTGTACAGCTTCCGATAAAAACTTGGTCAACTTTTATATCATCTTTTACCGCTTGGCTGATAGGCTTACCATTTGATGGCAAAAATGGATATGCAACAACTGGCTCTAGTTTTGAAACATCAATTTGGATTTTTCTAACATATTTTGCATCGCTATCTGAATAGTGAAACTTTGGCTCATCTCTTAAATTTTTATCACTTAAAAACTCTCTAGTTATCTCATCAACTGCGACAATACCATTTTTTGCTCCAGCTTCAATAGCCATATTACAAAGACTAAATCTATCATCCATGCTCAAATATTTAATCCCCTCACCCACAAACTCTAAAGCTTGATACAATGCACCATCAACCCCAATTTGTCGAATAAGTTCTAAAATCAAATCTTTTCCATAAATTTGCGATGCTGGTTTGCCAATAAATTCTACTTGTATGCTCTCTGGCACTTTAAACCAATTTTTGCCCGTAACCATAGCATAAGCCAAATCTGTACTACCCATGCCAGTAGCAAATGCACCTAATGCTCCATGAGTACAAGTGTGAGAATCTGCTCCAATTATCACATCACCTGGGATTACAAGCCCTTTTTCTGGTAAAAGTGCATGTTCAATGCCCATATCTTTCTCATCAAAAAACAGCTTCATGTCATGTTCATAAGCAAAATCTCTACTGATTTTTGCTTGATTTGCACTTGCAATATCTTTAGCTGGAATGAAGTGGTCTAAAACAATGCAAAAATTATCTGGCTTTGCCAACTTTTTTGCACCGCTATCTCTAAAAGCTTTGATAGAAATTGGAGTTGTAATATCATTTCCAATAACCATATCAATATCACACCGAATAATTTCACCTGCTTTTACATCTCTTTTTACATGTTCACTAAAAATTTTTTCTGTAATCGTTTGACCCATAAATTTCCTTTCTTGTTTATTTATTTTTACAGATTTTCACTGTTTGAGTATATTTACTATTTTGATACTCAAAAGAGTTGAAACAATCATCGTTATAATATTTAAATACAAAGTAAGCTTTATCATTTATAAAAAGTATTTTACCATCTTGTGAAACACCCCAACTAGAGCCATCAGCAGTTGTACCATCACTATTTAATGTATAAGAGTTACTCGCCGTTTTTTCTATAGAGCCATCATTTGATGTTTTATATACATTCCACTTGCCTACAACTTCTGTATTTCCATACTCATAATTACCATATTTTACACCAGTTCCATAATACCCAAAAGAGTTTTTGCTATATTTTTTATCATCTATTAACTTTTCTTTACAAAGTTTAGCACTCTCACCAGAATCAATTCCAGTAATAGAAAAACAGTCATTCCTAAAATCACCACTATATGTATATTTTGTAGATGGACTGATAGTTAACAGCTTTCCATCTTTTGAAACACCCCACTGCTCTAAAATAAGCGGACTATATCCAGGGTATTGCACCTGTCTATCGAGTGAGCCACCATTATAAAATCTATAGCTCATGATATATGTATCAAATTGATTTTTCTCATCTCGTGCTAAATATACACTCCAAATCCCATCAGTTATATAAACATTTGCAAATTTCGTAGCCTCGCCAATATAACCTATAGAATTTTCAACATTCCCTGTATTATTTGTAGTTATTTTCGTAGCAGCTGGTTTTTCAGTTGCAATTTTTTCTTCATTTTCAACAACTTCTCCACAACCACCTAAAAAAGCACCAATACACAAACTGTACATTAAAATCTTTTTCATCGCTTTTTCCAATATTGATTTTTTCAAAGCTTATTTTACAAAAATAAAGTTTTAATATTCATTTTGTAATATTTCTAAAATTTGAATATTAAAAATGATATACTATGTTAAATTTTTATTTTTTTATAAGGAAAAATATATGCAAAATAGTATAGAACCTAAAAAATTTTGGCAAAAATTGTTAATTTTTTGGCATACAAGAGAGTTGGGACAACATATAGAGACTTTAGCAAAAACATTATCAGTTGCTATATATATTGATAAAGAATTTAGTGACGATGAAAAAAGTGTAGCTACTGACATATTATCAAAATACTTAGCTGATGAAAAAGAGGTCTTTTATGTTATTGAATATATAGAAATGAAACTTGGTAAATATAAAGAAGATTATCAAAATTTTCTAAATGATAAAAATGAGATAATAAAATTAATTAAAAATGATATAAGTTTGCTAAATCTTATAGAAAATATAATAGAGGCAGACAAAAAGACATCTTATGATGAAGAGAGCTTTTTGGAAGAGATTAAGCAAAAAATGTAAATAAATTGTAAAAATTATTATATTTTTTACGATATAATCTCCAATATAGATTTGTAAATCAAAATAGGAGATTATATTGGCAAAAGTTTCTTTATCTACAAAAATACATATACCTTTGATTGGCTCATTGGTTTTAGGTCTTATAATAATATTAGGTATTTCATGGAATGGTATAAATGAAATAAAACCTGTAATTCATCAAAATGAAAAATCAAAGATTAAAGATATGATGAATGAAAAAATACATGCAAAATATTTTGCAACACTTACAAATGCTATTACACTTGGACATAATGGTGATGTTGGGACTGCTTTGCGATTTAATGATATAGCATTTGTTGGTGCTACTCTTAAAAATCTTACAAATGATTTTAAACAAAATTCAGATTTTAAGAATGTCAAAATTCATGTACATACAAAAGATGGTTTTAGTTTTCTTAGACATTGGAGTGATAAAAGAGGTGATGATTTAAAGTCGTTTAGAAAAACTATTAGAAAAGTTATGAATGATAAAAAACCTTTTGTTGCTTTAGAAGTTGGGAGAGATGGATTGGCTTTTAGAGGCATTAGTCCTGTTATTGATGATGGTGGGACTTATCAAGGTTCTATTGAGTTTATGGCGGGGTTTGCTTCTGTTTTAAAAGATTTAAAAGTAGAAGATGGTATTGATTCTGTGTTATTGTTAAGTAGTAAATATAAAGATTTATCAGAAAATTTTAAACAAAATGTATCTATTGGCAACTATATGATAATCAATAAAAGTGAAAGTGCTAATGATAAACTGTTAAGTGAAATAAAACCAGAATTTATAGAAAAAGATTATGCTGTTAGTGACAACTACTTCATGACATCTACTCCACTAAAAGATATAGATGGTGAGATTATAGGCTATTTGCTTGGCATTGAAG
>JACAEZ010000075.1 GCA_013388565.1 Campylobacterales bacterium
ATTAAGTCCTGAAGAGAGAACGATTTTAATAACACTTAACACAAAAGAAAAAGAAATTCTTGAAGAAATATTTTCGAAAAAAAATTTTGCCCTCCTAAAAAATTTTAATGAATAAACATCAACTTCTAAAATTCAAAACTATATGAACCAGATTAATTCAAAATTAGAAAATTATTTATCTAACTCGATTAAACTAAATCGAAATAGGTTAACTCGACTTATAAAAAAATATTTAATACAATTAATTAAGGCATTGCTATTAGAAAAAAAAGTTAACCAAATTTTAAGTGATCTTGCTTTCCTATCACCAAAGCAATTTATTGAAGAAATTTTTGAAATATTAAATTTTTCCTTCATTGTTTCGGATAAAGATATTCAAAAAGTACCGACAGAAGGAAAAGTAATATGCGTGTCAAATCATCCAATAGGTAGTTTGGATTCATTAGCATTATTGAAAATATTTTTAGATAGAAGAAGCGATGTTAAAATTGTTGCGAATGATTTTTTAATGTCCGTAAGTAATTTAAAAGATTTATTACTTCCTATTAATTTATTTAGTAACACTTTACAAAAAAATAATATTCGTACTATTATTGACACTCTCAATTCAGATAATGCAATTATAATATTTCCTGCTGGTTCGGTATCAAGACTGAATGGATTACAAGTTAAAGATGCAAAATGGAATAAAGGAGCTGTGTATTTTTCTCAGAAAACAAATTCACCAATTTTACCTGTTCGAATAGATGCAAAGAATTCATTGTTGTTTTATTTAGTGTCTATAATTAGTAAAAAAATATCAATGGTTTTATTAGTACGCGAATTATTTAATAAGAAGAATAAAACAATAAGAATACACATTGGGGATATAATTCCTTCAAAAGCTTTTACTGAATCTATGATAGATGCACATTATCAAGCAAAGTTGTTAAAGAATCATGTATATCGATTAAACAAATCTAAAAAGCTAATATTCAATACAGAGAAAACCGTTATTAATCCAATTGATAAAAAAATTTTAAAAAAGGAATTAAAAAATTCTCAACTACTTTCTATAACCAATGATGGTTACAAAATTTATCTCACTTATAAAAAGCAATCACCACACTTAATAAACGAAATTGGAAGATTAAGAGAATTAACTTTCAGAAAAATTGGAGAAGGCACTGGTAAAAGATATGATGTTGATGAATTTGATAATCATTATGAACATATAATAATCTGGGATGAAGAGGAATTAGAAATAGTTGGTTCATATCGGTTAGGTTTATGTAATAAAATAATATCAGAACAAGGAATTAGTGGTCTCTATACTAATACTCTATTCAATTTTAACAAAAATTTCGTTAAAGAAATACTTCCATTTTCTTTGGAATTAGGAAGAAGTTTTATCCAACAAAAATATTGGAATTCTAATGCTCTATTTTATTTATGGAAAGCAATTGGTTCCTACCTTATAACTAACAACTCCATTAAATATTTGTTTGGTGCTGTTAGTATTAGTAATAACTATTCTACATCTGCAAAAGAATCAATTGTATATTTTTATAACAAATGGTTCAAAGATGAAAATAATTATGCCACAGCTAAAAACAAATTCACAATAAGTGAGTTGCAGTCATCTAAACTAATTAATCAATTTAATATTGATGATTATAAAACTGAATACCAATTCCTTAAATCAAATTTAATGAATGAAGGTTTCTCAATTCCAATCTTATACAAACATTATACTGAATTATGTGAAGACAAAGGGGCGAGTTTTATTGACTTTAATGTTGATCCGTTATTTTCAAATTGTATTGATGGATTAATATTAATTGATGTTAGTAAAATTAAGGCTGAGAAAAAAAAGAGATATTTCAATGAATCTTGGCAAATACATGAAAAAATTTCAGCTTGAGCAAAATTAATCTATTTATAACACTTCCTTAATTAACAGTTAATACATCCAAAATAAATTTGGTTAACAAATAAAAATAAAAATGCGAATAGCTCATTTATCCGATCTTCATTTATGTTCCAAGTTTAAGCCCGAAAATCTTCTCAAACTTGAAAAACTAATCATTGAAGCAATTGAAAAAGGTGCTCAGCATTTTGTTTTTACTGGAGATATTACAGACAATTCCAATCATTTAGAATTAATAAACTTTAAAGAGATTTTAATAAAATTTGGAATTTATAATAGTAAGTCTTCTACAGTAATAATTGGTAATCATGATATTTTTGGCGGACCACAAACTGCATCTGATGTCCCAAAATTTCCTTCAAATTGTTTAAAAGTTAATTATAAAGAGAAGGTAAAAGATTTTGTTTCAACTTTTAACTCTCTATTTGAAGACTGTATTTGGGTTAATAAGGAATCTCTTTTCCCTTTTGCTAAAGTTATAAATAATGTTGCACTTATTGGCATTAACACAATAGATGAATATTCTTTCTTCAAAAATCCTTTTGCATCTAATGGAAGAATTAAAAAAGAACAGAGGAAAGATTTATTAAAACTTCTTTCGTTACCACAGTTAAAGAATAAATTAAAAATCATTTTATCTCATCATCATTTTTATCACAACAAGGAAAAATCTTCAAGCTCTGAAAATTCTTTTTGGGAACATATTGAAAATTATACAATGAAATTAAAAGGCAAGAAAAAATTATTAAAACTTTTTTCTGAAAATGATATAAAAATTGTTTTACATGGTCACTCGCATGAAGTTAAACAATATAAAAGAAAAGAAATGTATTTCTTTAATACCGGTGGAGGATTCGAGGGCGATCTTTCTCAAATGTATATTGTGAATGCATTCCCTTTTGATATTTCAGGTGAATTATGTCAGATTGATTTTAATGATATTGAAAAGAATATTGAAGTGATTGCTGTTTAATGTGATGTACTAGTTATTTTATTAATCTAATAAAGATTTTAACGATTCTTTAACATTATCTTAACATAACTTTAACATAAGAGTAACATGCTCTTAATATTTGAATTATAGTTTTGTAGTGCAATAAAAAAAGAGAGAGAAAAAAATGTTCAACAAATTTTTCAAAATTATCGTAATCTTTATTACTTTAATTACACTACAAAATTTATCAGCACAAACAAAAGGTTCAATTACAGGAACTGTAATTGACAAATCAACTGGGGAGGCATTAATTGGTGCTAATGTTATTCTACAAGGTACAAAACAGGGTGCTTCAACTGATATTGAAGGCAAATTTAGAATTAACTCGGTAGAACCTGGTACCTATACTTTAGTTATTAGCATGATTTCCTATTCAAAGCAGGTAATTC
>JACAEZ010000103.1 GCA_013388565.1 Campylobacterales bacterium
GAACCAAGTTGCTAATGCTATTGGAACTATAGACCAAGGCACACAACAAAATGCCGCAACAAGTGAAGAGGCAGCCGCAGCAGCCGAAGAGCTAAATGCACAAGCTATGTCAATGCTTGCAAGTGTTGAAGAGATTGCAAAAGTTGTAGGACTTACACTAAATACAAATGCAAATAATAGACTTACTAATAAATCAAATAGTGCAAAGATGATTCATAAAGTACAACCAGCAAAACATATAGATTTGCATCTTAATCGCTCTCCTAAAAAAAGTATAGCTAGAGTTGATAATAAATCTAAAGGTGGAGATGATGTATTTCCATTAGATGAACATGATTTAAAAGAGTTTTAAAAAATTTGATTATTAGTCCATATTTTTGGACTAATAACTCATATTAATTCTTCAAAAGGCTTATGAATTTGTTTTTACCAACTACAAAAGAAGAACTTCAAAAATTAAACTGGACAAAATTAGATGTTATTTTAGTAACAGGCGATACTTATATTGACTCTCCATATATTGGAGTGGCGATTGTTGGTAAAATGCTTTTAAATGCTGGATTTAAAGTTGGAATTATTGCTCAACCTGATATTAATAGTGAAGTTGATATTACAAGACTAGGTGAGCCTTCACTTTTTTGGGGAGTTAGTGGTGGGAGTGTTGATTCGATGGTTGCAAACTACACAGCTGTTAATAAAAAGCGAAAAAGTGATGATTTTACACCAACAGGAATAAACAACAAACGACCAGATAGAGCAATTATAGCTTATTCTAATTTGATTAGAAAATATTTTAAAAATACAGCTCCAATTGTTTTAGGTGGAATAGAAGCAAGTCTTAGACGAATATCTCATTATGATTTTTGGTCAAATAGCATTCGAAAGCCACTAATTTTTGATGCAAAAGCTGATATTTTATTTTATGGTTTGGCAGAAAATAATTTAATAGAGTTGGCAAATAAACTTAAAAATGGTGAAGATTTTAGAGATGTTAGAGGAGTTTGCTACATTTCAAAAGAAAAAAATGAAGAGTTTTTAGATTTGCCATCATTTGAAGAGTGTAAAAGCGATAAACAAAAATATATTGACTCTTATAATATCTTTTATAAAAATAATGACCCACTAACTGCAAAAGGGTTAAATCAACAAATTGATAGTAGATTTCTAATCCAAAATCCACCAGCATTTTACAATTTTGATAAAAATTTAGACAAAATTTATGATTTGGAGTATGAAAGAGATGTTCATCCATACTATAAAAAATTTGGAGATGTTAAAGCAGTTGAGACTATAAGATTTTCAATTACAACACATGTGGGTTGCTATGGTGAGTGCAACTTTTGTGCAATTGCACTTCATCAAGGCAGAACTATTAGAAGTCGAACAGAAACATCTATCATGAATGAGGCAAAAAAGATTATCTCTTTAAAAGATTTTAAAGGGTATATCTTAGATGTCGGTGGGGCGACTGCAAACATGTATGGTTTTGAATGCGATAAAAAGCTAAAAAGTGGAGTGTGTGAAGAGAAAAAATGTGTCGGTATCTCTCTTTGCAAAGCACTGAAACCAAATCATGAGAGACAAATAAAACTACTAAAAGAGTTAAGAACTCTTAATGGTGTTAAAAAAGTGTTTGTAAATTCTGGAATTAGATATGATTTGATAAATGAAGATAAAACCTTTGGAGATGAGTATTTAGAAGAGATAGTAAAACATCACATTTCAGGGCAGATGAAAATCGCTCCAGAGCATACCGATGATACAGTTTTGGCTCTCATGAACAAACCATCAAAAAAAGTATTGATAGAATTTAAAACAAAATTTGACAATCTAAATAAAAAGTTCAATAAAAAGCAATTTTTAACATACTATTTTATAGCAGCACACCCAGGGTGTAGCGAAAAAGAGATGAAAAATTTAAAAGAGTTTGCAACACAAGAATTAAAAATAACTCCCGAGCAAACTCAAATTTTCACTCCAACACCATCAACATACTCTACTTTAATGTACTACACAAAAACTGACCCGTTTACCAAAAAAGCGATATTTGTTGAGAGTGATTTAAATAAAAAAGAGAAGCAAAAAGAGATTTTATTAACAAAAACTCAACAAAAAAATTTCAAAAAGTAGTTATTTAAACATGGCAATTGTAAAATCATGTTTTATATAGCCTTCGATATACTCTATTTTTTTTGTAAATTGCTTACAAAATGAGGCTATTTTATGAGGCTCTTGATAGTTAAAATGGTGGCTTGTATATTTATTATTTTTCTTAAGTAGATTAAATATAAACCCTTTTTTGGAGTGATTAAAACATTTTTCTATAAATTGATATGTTTCATCTTCCAAAAGTAGATTTAAAGAACCACTTGCTACAAAAAAATCTGCCTCCAGCAACCTGTTTTCTAAAATATTTAGATACAAAAATTTTGAGCCATATCTGCTTTTTGCTATATTTATAAAATCTAATTGTTTGTCAATTCCAATATAGTTGCACAAAAAATCTTTACTGTTTAAAAATTGGTAAAAATCTCCAAATCCACACCCAGCATCAACTATAGATATATTAGAAAATTTTTCCAAAAATGAGTAGATTATTTCAAATCTAATTTGCTGATTTTGTTCGCTACTCCAGCCGACACCTTTTGCATTTGCTCCAAACTCTAATAGATTGTTTTCATAAAATTTAAAACAGTCAATTCTTGGCATTTTAATCTTCTAATGCCCAAAAATAAAAAGGTTCTGCTTCAATAGATAGTTGTTTATATGTAAAATTTTCTTCATATCCAGCTGTTATAATTTTGATATATTTTATATTAAACTCTTTAATATCATCAAATGTTTTATCAATTTTAGTTTCTATTTGATTTTTTGTAACAAATGGCATAACAAAATATATAATGTTATTGCTTTGTATATAAAAATCACAAAATTCTAAATAGTATATTTCATTGTATCTCTTTTTTAACTCTAAAAATATCATGTTTTCAAATATTTTTACAAAGTTTTTTTTATTTGTTATTGATTGTTGTATTGCAAAATCGTAAATATATATCTTTTTAGGAGATTTTGGATGATTATATTTTTCTACAAAAAAGAGTATCTCTTCATCTTCATAATCTTTTATATATTTGTATAAAAAATCTTTTGATATTTTTATTGATTTTTTGAGTATATTAAAAAGTTGGAAACTTGAATATTTATAACCAATAGAGTTAATTAACAGTTTCAAAATATCACTTTTTAATGGATTGTTTGAAATTAGTGTTATCAGTTCTCTCCATCTTTCATACTTTTTAAATTCATTAATGGTTGTAATTTCTGGCAAAGTTCCATCTTTTATAAAGTTATTAAACAAGTGTGTGATTGTTTGATTTTTTTGAGAAAATGAGATAAATTCTTCAAAATCAAGAGGTTTTATGTTTATATATTCAAATCCTTGCAACTCAACTTTTGTATTTGAAATTAAGATAATATTTTTAATGCTTGGAAGTTTAAACTCTTGTTTGTAGTTGTCTATTATTAAAAGTATAATTTTATTTTTTTGAATAAACTCTGTAAGTTCTAAAAAGTCAACATTATAAATCTCTAAATCAATATATAAAAAACTATTTTTATCATAATCACACAATTTTGAAAAAGCAAAGTATGTTTTACCGCTTTTTTTAGCTCCATGAATAAATGTACGGTTTGAATTTAGTTGATATTTTCTATCATGAATAGATAGTTTTTTTATATTTGAATTTTGAGAAAATAGAAACTCTAAATCACTCATTATTTTTTAATTTAATATTAAAACAAGCACCATCATTTTTATTTTGAGCATTTATTGTCCCTTCAAAACTATGTTCTATTATAGTTTTTGTGAGATATAACCCAATGCCTGTTCCTTTTTCACCTTTTGTTGTAAAGTTTTGTTCGAAAATTTTCTCTAATATATCATCTTTTATGCCACCACCATTGTCACAAAATGAGATGTTTATAGTATTGTCATTATAATCTTTTGAGATGTGTATAGATATTTTTCCGTCTTCTATATTTTTTGAGATTATTGCATCTTTTGCATTATTTATAAGATTTAAAACTACTTGTTTAAACTCATTTTCATATCCAAAGACTATACAATTATCAAATGTATCATCAATAATATCTACTTTAATATCTGCTTTTTTAATTTGAAAATCTAGTAAAGATACCATAGAGTTTATAGCTTTTTTAACATTGAAATGTTTTTTATACTTATTTGGACTAAAAAAGTTTTTAAAATCGTCTATTGTTTGGTTCATGAAGCTTACTTGTTTTAACACTTTATCACTAGCTTCTGCAATATCATCTTTTAAATTTTCAGATTCATCTGCAAACTCTTCTAAATTTTGCATAATCATGGAGATTGATGTAATTGGTTGTCTCCATTGATGAATGATTGCATTTATCATCTCTCCCATTGCTGCTAATTTTGATTGTCTAAGCAATAGGTCATATTGTTCAAGTCTCTTTTGAACCTCTTCTTTTACAATATCTTGAAGTTTGTGATTTAAATACTCTATATGTTTTTTATCATTTATATCTTGCCTAATTGATACATAACCTATAAGATTGTTATTTATATCATAATCTGGAAATACAGTAGCAACAACCCAATAGCTTGTTCCATCTTTTCTCAAATTTTTAACTTCACCAACCCACATTTTTTCACTTTTGATTGTCTCCCACATATCCTTAAATGTCTCTTTTGGCATATCAGGATGTCTTACTATATTATGTGGTTTACCGATTAATTCATCTATGTCATATCCAGATATTGCACAAAATGCACGACTAGCATAGGTTATCATTCCTCTTGTATCTGTTTTAGAGACAATTATATGCTCATTTACAATTTTTACATATTGCTTAACCTCTTTAAGTAAATCAACTAATTCTAAAGCTCTATTTATTCTTATATTAAACTCATCTTTTGAAAAAGGTTTTGCAATAAAATCATCAGCACCATATTTTAAAAATTTAGAGACAATATTTTGTGTATCTCTTGATGTTATTGCAATAAGTGTTAAATCATCTTTTTTATATATTTTTCTAATCTCTTTTACTAAATCCAAACCATTCATACCAGGCATATTATAATCTACAAATACAATATCATAATTTCCATTTTGAACAATCATCTTTAAAGCATCATTACCATTATCGGTTTCGACAACAGTAAATAGTAAATTTTTTAGATATTTATTAATAATTTTTCTTGATACTGAAGAGTCATCTACAATCAATGCCTTTTTTGAGCGATTTGAGTAAATTCTTTCGATAGAGTTTATTATCAAATATCTATCATCATCATTTAAATAGATGATAAAATCAACAATATCTTTTATCTCTATTCTATCTTTTAAATCATCATTAAACTCTTTTGATGTAACTATTGTGGCTATATGATTGCTGATTAAAAAATCTACAAACGGTTCATGCTCTTCATGAATAGAGTCTATATCATAAATAGCACAAAAAAATTGCTTGTTTGCTAATAGTAAATTTTTTATCTGCTCTTTATTTGATACAAATGAAGGTTTGTAATTTTTAAGTAGTAGTTGAAACTCTAAAAACTCTCCTAACTCTTTATTTTCCGAAATTATTAATATATTTTTGTTCATGAAAGCTTCCTTTATGACGATTGACTAACTAAAACATCTTCAAGCATTTTATCCAAATCACCATCTAAAATATCATTTACATTTGTGTAAGCTTTATTGCTTCTATTATCTTTTATTTGCAAATATGGGTGTAATACATAACTTCTAATTTGATGTCCCCAACCAATCTCACTTTTTGGTTTATCTCCAGCGGCCGCTATTTTTTTCTCTAGTTCTAGCTCATAAAGTCTAGACCTAAGCATTTTAAAAGCGGTATCTCTATTTTTATGTTGGCTTCTATCATTTTGACATTGAACTACGATACCTGTTGGAATGTGTGTTATTCTGATAGCACTATCTGTTTTATTTACATGTTGCCCACCAGCACCACTAGCTCTATAAGTATCAACTCTTATATCTTTTTCAACTATCTCAATATCGATATTATCATCAACTTCAGGACTTACCATGACCGATGTAAAAGAGGTATGTCTTTTTGCATTTGCATCAAATGGCGAAATTCTAACAAGTCTATGAATACCATTTTCAACTTTCAAATAACCATAAGCATAATCGCCTTTGATGATAAAACTCACATCTTTGATACCTGCCTCTTCACCATCTTGATAATCCAGCTCTTCGACTTTAAAACCTCGTCTTTCAGCCCATCTTAGGTACATTCTATACAAGATACTAGCCCAATCTTGCGACTCTGTTCCACCAGCTCCAGGGTGAATAGTCACGATTGCATTATTAATGTCATGTTCACCAGATAACATAACAGATATTTCTGCTTTTTTGATATGCTCTTCTAAGCTTTCAGCTTCTAAAAATAGTAACTCTAATGTCTCTTTATCATCTTCAGCATTTGCAAGTTCAAATAAATCAACGGCATCATCAATTTTTTGTTTTGTGATTTTATATCTATTTAAAATTGAGGCAATTCGATTTTTCTCTTTTTGAATTTCACCAGCATTTTTTGCATCACTCCAAAAATTTGGGTCATTTTCCATCTCTTCAATCTCTTTGAGTCTCTCTTCAATCTCTTCAGGATTTATAATATTTTTTATATTTTCAACTTTTACAACTAATACTTTTAACAATTCTGAATATTCGTAACTATCCAATTTATTTCCTTTTCTATTATATTTTTAATGGGATAAGCAATGTAAAACTAGTAGTGTTATCATCTGTGGTAATTGTTACAGCTCCTAAAAACTGTTTTTCTACTATATTTTTAACAAAATATAAACCAAGTCCTGTACCATTTAGGTTATTTTTTGTTGAGAAATATGGCTCAAATATTCTTTCTAAAACATTCTGTTCAATACCGCCACCATTATCTTTGATTGTTATTATAATATTTTTACTATCCTTTGAAACCGATATTTTTATGTAAGGATTTTTTATCTCTTTTTGTTTTATAGCCTCTAATGAGTTTTGAATAATTGATGTGATTGCAAACATCAAATCACCCTCAACACCATTAGCTATACAATCATCTTCCAAATCTAATATAAACTCTATATTGTTCTCTTTAATCTCTGAATTGTAAATAAAAAATATTTTTTCAACTAATAAAGAGATATTTATAGATAATTTTTCCAAATTATTGGATAAAGATGTTTGAAATAGTGTTAATGTCTCTGAGAGTGATTGAAGTATTTCTGAAATTTGTGTCAATGTTTGGTTTATATCTTCAGGAGATAGTTCAAACCCTTCAAAATGAAGTTTTATATTTTGTGTCAAAATAGAGATAATATTTAAAGGTTGTCGCCAATGGTGTGCTAGTGTTGAAATTATCTCATTTTTTGATGAAAGAATACTGTTTTTATATAGTAGCATCTCTTTTTCATGAAGTTCATGCTCATATTTAAACTCTTTTGCCATTTTTTTTAACATCTCTGTTAATTTTTCTAACTTTATAGGTTTTGATAAAAATCCATCAACACCAATTTCTATAGATTTTAGTAAATATTGTTCGTCAGTATGTGCTGTTAAAACAATTATTCTAATATTTTTGTTATCTTTTTTTATCTCTTCAGCAAGTTCAAGACCACTTAAATAAGGCATTCTAATATCAGTTACTACTATTTGAGGTTTATGCTCAATATAAGCTTCAATTCCCTCTTTACCATCTTTTGCAATGATTAGATTTGGAACTCTTTTTGATAAAAATGTAGTAATACTATTTCTTATATAATCATCATCTTCAACATATAAAACAGTTAAATTATCAAATAAATTTGTATGTTCTCTAATCATGAATAAGAAATTACTTTTTTATATTCATTAAAAAATTTACTATATTATCAACAAAAGCATCATATTTTTTATCTTTTAAATATGCAATATAGAGTTTTCTTTTTAGTTTGAAGTTTTTTATTCTTGATTCAAATAGTAATCCACTCGCAACTTCATCTGCAATAGCATGTTTTGAAATAATAGAAACAGTTTGTTTATCTTTTGGGCTTTTTAAGATAGATTGTTTTACAGATGTTGAACTACTTACAACACCTCTTACATTAAAGCTATTGCATTCAACTCCGATAGCTTCAAACATCTCACTAACAAGTTTTCTAGTATGACTTCCTTCTTCTCTACAAATCCACTCAAAATTGTATAACTCATCTTTTTTTAAAAATTTTGGTAAAGCAACATTTGAAAATAGAACCAATTCATCTTCAATCCACTCTCTATAAATAATACCATCTCTAAAAACAGGAGACTCTATCATAGCAATATCTACTCTTTTATCAACTAACTCTTCTATCATGTCATCACTCAATCCAACTTTGATAAACACCTCATTTTTAATCATACCTTTTATCTCTTCTAAAAATTCAGGTAATATGTAGTTTCCTATTGTAAAAGATGAACCAATCGCAAATGTCATCTCTTTATTTATAATTTTTATTACCTCTTTTTCAGCATTAGAGATACATCTTTCAAGTTTATTTACAACACTTAAAAGTTTTTCACCCTCTTTTGTTAGTTTTACACCATTTTTCTTTCTATCTATTATTCTTGCATCTAAATAATCTTCAATGAATTTTATCTGTTGAGTAACTGCTGGTTGTGAAATTCCTAATTTTGCAGATGCTTTTGAAAAACTTTTCTCTTTTACAACTGTCAAAAATGTTTCAAGTTTAGCAAAATCTTTTAACATAACATACCCTTATTAATTTTTTGAAATTATAACGATAATTTATAAATTTTTCAATAAGTTTTATTTATAGTGTAGTTTGATATAATCCGTAAAATAACAAAAATTGAAATATTTAAAGAAGAGAGATGGAAGATTATTTAAAAGAGCTAAATAGTTCGCAAAAAAATGCAGCAACACATATAGATGGACCGCTACTTATTTTAGCAGGTGCAGGAAGTGGAAAGACAAAAACTATAACAACAAGATTAGCATATTTGCTATCTTTAGGAATTGACCCAGCAAATACATTGACACTTACATTTACAAATAAAGCCGCATCTTCCATGAGAGATAGAGCATTAAACATGATAGATAAAAGAAGTGTCCCATATCCTCCGCTTCTTTGTACTTTTCACAAATTTGGACTTATTTTTTTAAAATTTTATATCAATAAATTGGATAGAAAAATTGGATTTGTTGTAATAGATACTGATGATAAAAAGAAAATTTTAAAAGAGATTGATGATACATTACCTATTGGATTTGTTGTAAGTGAAATATCAAAATATAAAAATGCTCTTTTAGAGCCTAACTTAGTAATAGAAAAAGCTGAAAATGATAATTATAAAAAAATAGCATTGATTTATGAAAAGTATCAAAATTATATAAATGAGAATAATTTGATAGATTTTGATGATTTAATTGCACTTCCTTATATGATACTTGATAAATATGAAGATGTTCGAGATGAGGTGAGTCAAAGGTACCAATATTTAATGGTTGATGAATATCAAGATACAAATGATTTACAATTTAAACTACTAAAAAAAATCTGCTATACACATAATAATATATGTGTTGTTGGAGATGATGACCAGAGTATTTATGGATTTCGTGGGGCAAATGTAAAAAATATTTTAGAGTTTCACAATATGTTTGATAATACAAAAGTTGTAAAACTAGAAGAAAATTATCGTTCAACATCTCAAATTTTAAAAGCTGCAAATGAACTTATAGAACATAATCGAAATAGACTTGGTAAAAAACTTGTAAGCACTATAGGAGATGGAAAAGAGATTGGTTTGATTGAATCGAATGATGAAAATGAAGAGGCTGATAAAATAGCTAAAATGATAAAAAATTTAGTCTCAAATGGTGTAAATCAAAAAAATATAGCAATTTTGTTTAGAATAAATGCACTAAGTAGGTCAATAGAAGAGGGACTTAATCGAGCTGGAATTGCTTATAAACTAGTTGGTGGAGTTAGATTTTATGAAAGGCTTGAGATAAAAGATTTGATAAGCTATTTTAGGCTTGTTGTAAACCCTCATGATGATTTTTCTTTAAAAAGAGTGATTAATCGACCAAAAAGAGGAATAGGCAAAACAACTTTAGAAAAGATTGAAAAAAATGCTTATACTAAAAAACTATCTATATTTAACTATTTACAAAATACAGATGAAAAAGAGTTGTCAAAAAATATTGGGAAAAAAGATGTAAAACCAATTAAAGAGTTTTGTGAAAATATCTCTATTTTACAACAATATGTTGAAAACTCTATGATGAGATTTATTGATGAGTTTGATAGTGTTGTGAAGTTTAAAGAGTCGTTTGAAAATACACCAGAGAGCTTTGATAGACTCTCTAACATTGATGAATTTTTTGGACTATTTAGAGATTTTGTAAAAAACAGTCCATTTAGCAATTTAGATGATTTTTTAAATGATATTTCCCTTCAAAGTGATAGTGATATTGCAGATGATGAGATGATTTCTATCATGAGTGTTCATGCTTCAAAAGGGCTAGAGTTTGAGTATCTATTTGTTATTGGGCTTGAAGAGGGATTTTTCCCACTTTTAGGTGATGGATGTGATATTGAAGAGGAGAGAAGGCTTGGATATGTAGCCCTCACTAGAGCCAAAAAAGAGCTAACACTTAGTTATGTAAATAGTAGATTTTACAAAGGTAAAAGAACAAGGCTTGATAAAAGCAGATTTTTAAAAGAGGCAGGTTTGATAAAAGGGAGTTTTTCAATGCAAACTAGTGCAACTTTTAAAAAAGGTGATTTGGTAAGCCATAAAATATTTGGAATAGGAAGAGTTTTGGAAGTTCAAAAAATTAACAAAGATTATAAACTTAAAATTAATTTTGGTGGCTCTAATAGAGATATTTTATCTTCATTTGTGGAGAAAGCATGAAAGAAAATAGACTTTTTGTAGCATATAAACCACCATTTGTAAGTTCTACACACTTTTTAAATAGACTAAAAAGAAAATATAATAAATCAAAAGCAGGTTTTTCTGGTACTCTTGACCCATTTGCAAAAGGGTGTTTGATAGTTGCATTTGGAAACTATACAAGACTTTTTTCTATACTCAAGAAAAATAAAAAAAGATATATTGCAACACTTTGGTTAGGGGCTGTTAGTTCTAGTTTAGATATAGAAAATATTTTAAATATTGAGAGTGTTGAGCCACTTAGTGAAGATGGAATAAAATGTGCTTTAAATTCGTTAATTGGTGAAGTTACATATTTACCTCCAAAATATAGTGCAAAATGGATAGATGGAGAGAGAGCTTACAAACTTACAAGAAATAATGTTGATTTTGAACTAGAAAATGTTACAACTACAGTATATGATGTAAAATTGATAAATTATAACCATCCATTTATCACATTTGATATAACAATCAGTGAGGGTGGATATGTCAGAAGTTTGGCTCAACTATTATGTGAAAGAGTTGGTGTTGTTGGTACTTTGTCGAGCTTAGAACGAGTTAGTGAAGGTGAATTTTTTTATGATAATGAAAAGCCACTAAATCCAGTTGATTTTATAGATTATCCAAAAAATAGATATTTTGGAGATATAGAAGATATAGCAAATGCTAAAAAAAATATAGATTTGCAGCTGTTTGAAAAACAAGATGAAGGTATTTATCTGTTTGATTTTGATAAATTTTTTTCGATTATAGAGATTACAAATGAGAGAGTAAAATATTTAATGAATAGGATAGAGAGATGTTAGTTCTTGCTAGAAAAGAAGATGAGAGTATTGTTATTGGCAAAGATATAAAAATTAAAATTTTAGGTATAGATAAAGGTGGTGTAAAGTTAGGAATTGATGCACCTTCAAATATTTTGATACTTAGAGAAGAGCTAAAAAATGCTGTTGAGAGTGCAAATAAAGAGGCTGTAAACAGTCAAAATAGTGATTTGGATTTAAAAGATATTTATCAAAAAATTAAAAAATCATGAAGATATACTCTTATCCAAAAGTCAATCTTTTTTTAAAAATCACAGGTTTTAAAGATGGTTATCATCAAATTATTTCACGATTTTTGTTGGTTGAAGATATTTTTGATGAAATAGAGTTTAGAAAAAAAGATAAAAGTGGTAGTTTTAATATTATTGGATTTGATTTTGCGGTTGAACAAAATTTGATTTATAAAGTTTATAAAAAAATAGAACATCTAAAAGGTGTAAAAGAGTTTTTTACTCATCATGAAATTGTAGTTACAAAAAAAATACCTCAAGGCGGTGGGCTTGGTGGAGGGAGTTCTAATGCTGGTAGTTTTTTAAATTTGACAAATGAAGTGTTAGATTTGAAACTATCAAAAGATGAATTGTCGTATTTTGCAAAAAATGTTGGGGCTGATATACCATTTTTCATTCATGGATATAAATGTGCAAATGTTAGTGGATTTGGTGAAATTGTCGAAGAGTTTTATGATGCTGATTTTAAAGTAAAACTTTTTACAAATAGTATCCATTGTGACACTGCTACAGTTTATAAAAACTATAAATCAAAGTTTTTTTCACCGATAAATGATGAAGAGTTTGAATACTATAAAAATTTAAAATTAAATGAATTTTTAACAACTCATGATAGCTTTAAAGCAAATGATTTATACAAAAGTGCTGTTGATTTGTACCCAAAACTACTAGACTTTAAAAAAGATAATCTATATTTTAGCGGAAGTGGAAGTACATTTTTTGAGGTAATACATGACTAAAGATGAGATATTAAACTATTTGAGAGTTCATAAATCTGATTTTAAAGATAGATTTGGAGTTATTAAAATAGGGCTTTTTGGTTCATTTGCAAGAGATGAACAAAGAGAAGATAGTGATATAGATTTGGTTATAGAGTTAGAAAAAGATAAAAAAAATTTAAAAACATTTTTTGACATAAAAAGAGAGTTAGAGGAGTATTTTGGAAAAAATGTTGATTTGGGAATAGAGCAGACACTAAAACCAATCGTAAAAGAGCATGTAAAAAAAGATATAATTTATGTCTAAAAGAGATTTTAGACTTTTTGTAAATGATATAAAAGAGTCTTGTGAAGCGATATTTGAGTATGTAAAAGAGTTAAATTTTGATGAGTTTATAGAAGATAGAAAAACATATAGTGCAGTCATACGAGAGTTTGAAATAATCGGTGAAGCGACTAAATATTTACCAACAGATATAACAGATAAATATAGTGATATTGGCTGGAGAGATATAAAAGATTTCAGAAATTTATTAATTCATGAATATTTTGGGGTTGATTTTGAGATAGTTTGGAATACAATAAAAGATGATTTACCAAAGCTTTATAAAGTAATTCAAGATATTAAAAATTTGCTTGAGATAAATAAAGGAGTGTCATGAAATACATTGGAGCTCATGTGAGTATTAGTGGTGGGGTTTTTAATGCACCGCTGAATGCAAAGGCTATTGGGGCGAATGCTTTTGCTATGTTTACAAAAAACCAACGACAATGGACATCTAAGCCATTTGATAAAGAGACTATTGATTTATTTAAAAAAAATTTGGAGTTGGTGGATATAAAACCTCAAATGGTTTTGCCTCATGATAGTTATTTGATAAATATTGGAAGTCCAGAGGTTGAAAAGAGAGAAAAATCACTTGAAGCTTTTATTGATGAGATACAAAGATGTTATGAGTTAGGGCTTGATAAGCTAAATTTTCACCCTGGGAGTCATTTGAAAATGATTTCAGAATATGAGTGTTTGGATTTGATAGCAACTAACATGAATATTGCAATTAGTAAAACAAAAGATGTTATTTTAGTTATCGAAAACACAGCAGGTCAGGGTAGCAATTTGGGGTATAAGTTTGAACATTTGGCATATTTGATAGACAAAATCGAAGATAAAAGTAGAGTAGGGGTCTGTTTGGACACTTGTCACACATTTACCGCTGGTTATGATTTAAGAACAAAAGAGGCTTTTGAGAAAACATTTTTAGAGTTTGACAAAATTGTTGGGTTTAAATATCTAAAAGGTATGCACATAAACGACTCAAAGCCAGATTTGGGTAGTAAAGTGGATAGACATGAGAGTTTAGGGCTTGGAAAATTGGGGCTTGAACTGTTTCGAATGATTATGAATAATAGTAGATTTGATGATATACCACTTATTTTAGAGACGATTGATGAGAGTAAATGGGCGGATGAGATTAAGCTTTTAAAATCATTTGAAAAAAATTAGAAGGGAGTTTATATTTGAAATTTTTAATAGATTTTATAGAATCAAAAGATGTTACTAAAACAGAGATTTATCAACATTTGAAATGTTCGCAAGAAGAGGCGAATATTTTAAAACATATGACAAAAGAGTATTTAGAGGGTGTTGAAGATTTGGTTGTTTCTGAAATACTTTCAAATTTATATAAAAACCAAAAATATGGGCATATACAACATGTTCATTTGATAAAGGATTTGTTAGATTTGGGTTGGATTGTTCAAAATTCATTTCATCAACTGAAAATTAATGATATTTCTGGGCTTGAACTATTAAATAGCTCTATCAGTCTTAGCAGTACATTTTTAAAATTGCTTGAAAATGGTTCGCTTGATTTGGTATTGCCTGAAATTACACCATATACAGACCATTTAGAGTATTTGCAAGACCAATTTTTGCGAATTGAACTTTATCAAAAACTAAATAATGTTAAACAAAATTATGCTCAAAATTCGCCAAATATTAGCCGACTGAAAAATAAACTTACAATGCTTGAAAATAGAATTGAAGAGAGATTAAAAGTAACTACTAGCGAAATAATAGTTGATAAATTTTTCAAAGATTATCATCTTGACGAAAAAGAGCAGATAATATTTTTAGCACTTCTAAAAGAGGAGTATGCAAGTGGTGGTGATGATAATTTGCGAGAGATGAATGCTTTGATTGATTTGATTAGTTTTGATGATTATGAGAGAATTAAAAATCGTTCTATGCTTGAAGAGAGTTCAAAATTAATAGAGCAAGGTTTAATTGATTATGATGAGATGTTATCTCCATTTGGTGGTATTTCAAGAAGCTTTTTTATTCCAGAAGATACTTTGCAAAAAATTATATATCCTCAAAAAAAGAAAAAAGCAAAGAAGATGAAACTTGATATGCTTGTAAAAGAGCAGGAGTTATTTGAATTGGTTGAACCTAAAACCTCGCTTATTGATGTTGTTTTAAATCCAAAAACAAGAGAGGTATTGGACACTCTTTTGAAGCAAATTGATAAAAAAGTTGTAAATTTATTAATTGAATGGGGTGTAAAAGATAAAAAAAGTGGGCTTAGTTCAAAGATTATATTTTATGGACCACCAGGAACTGGAAAAACGATGACAGCAGAATCTCTTGCAAAATCATTGAAAAAACAGGTTCTTAGTATAGATTGTTCTAAAATATTATCTATGTATGTTGGTGAAAGTGAAAAAAATGTAAAAAAGATATTTGATACATATAAAGAGTTGTCACAAAAATCTAAAAGTGAACCTATTTTATTGCTTGATGAGGCTGACCAATTTTTGAGTTTTAGAACAACAAGTTCGCAAAGCAGTGCCGATAAAATGCACAATCAAATGCAAAATATCTTTTTAGAACAGATTGAAAAATTTGATGGAATACTGATAGCTACTACAAATTTATTGGAAAATATAGACCCAGCTTTTTCAAGAAGATTTAATTATAAAATAGAGTTCAAAAAACCAAATTTAGAACAAAGATTAGAACTTTGGAAAAAAATGTTACCAAAAAATGCACCATTTGAAAAAGGTTTTTCAATAGAAAAATTGGCTAATTTTAATTTAACTGGTGGACAAATAAATTTAATTGTAAAAAATTGTGCATATAAAGTAGCAGGAAAGGAGGAGCCACTATTTAAAATTGATGATTTTGTTACAGAAATACAAAAAGAGTTAACTGGAACATTTGATGGTGAAAAGGCATTAGGCTTTTTAGTATAAATCATGTAACAATTCGTTACATGAAAAATTATATGAGTCTCAAAAGGTTACACTAAAAAAAACTTTAAAGATATTTTGCTATAGTTATCCTAGCAATTTTCTAAAGAAACTTCAAAAGGGGAAAAAATGACACATATGGATTTTGCTCATCCATATTTTGGTGCTTTTTTAATAATGGTAATAAGCACTGTTTCGTTTATTATGACCACTGTTTTAGCTAGATTTGTAAGTAGAAAGTTAGCAAGACTTGATACTGAAAAATTGAAAACAGCTATTTATGAGTGTGGTCCTGAAGCTATCAAACAGCCAAATGCTATTTCGGCTCAATTTTATTTAATGGCTTTACTATTTATATTGTTTGATGTGGAGATTATTTTTATGTTTCCATGGGCAATTGATTTTAAAATTTTAGGTTGGTTCGGTTTTGCAGAGATGCTTATATTTATCTTACTGCTTACTATCGGATTTGTCTATGCATGGAAAAAAGGAGCATTAACATGGCACAGCATGAAGTAAAATATTTACAAGATGGTGGTTTACCAGTTGTTTTAACAACTGTTGATAAATTAGTAAATTGGGGTCGAAGTAACTCTTTATGGGTTTTAACATACGGTCTTGCTTGTTGTGCTATTGAGATGATGGCAAGTGGGGCTAGTAGATATGACTTTGATAGATTTGGAACAATTTTTAGAGCGAGTCCTAGACAAGCAGAGGTTTTAATAATTGCTGGAACACTTACAAAAAAACATGCACAATTTTTAAGAAGATTATATGACCAAATGGCTGACCCTAAATGGGTTATTTCAATGGGGAGTTGTGCAAATACTGGTGGTATGTTCAATACATATGCAACTGTTCAAGGTGCAGATAGAGTTATTCCAGTGGACTTATATTTACCAGGTTGTGCTCCTAGACCTGAAACATTGCAATTAGCAGTCATGATGCTTCAAAAAAAGATAAGAAGAGAGTCTGTATTTAAAAAATTAAAACCAAAAAGGTTGATATAATGAGAAAGTACACTCCTAAAGATAATGTTCAAAAACAAGCTTATTATACAAATAGATATTATGTTCCAGAAAAATTGCCAAAAATAGATGTTAAAAGTGATGAGGTTTTTAA
>JACAEZ010000149.1 GCA_013388565.1 Campylobacterales bacterium
GTGTAAAAAGCATATCCCCTCTTCCAAGTAAACTTTCAGCACCAAAAGAGTCTAAAATAACCTTACTATCTATCTTTTGTCCAACTTTATAACTAAGTCTTGATGGAAAATTTGCCTTGATTAAACCTGTTACAACATCAACACTAGGTCGTTGAGTAGCAACTATTAAATGTATTCCACCAGCTCTTGCCATTTGTGCAAGTCTTGCAATAGAGTATTCAACATCTTTACCACTAGTCATCATCAAATCAGCTAATTCATCAATTATTACAACAATATAAGGTAATTTTTCATATCCATGTTGTTCAGCTTTTTGATTATAACCTTCAATATTTTTAGTTTTAGTTTGACTCATAAGTTTATTTCGTCGCTCCATTTCCGCCACTAAATTTGAAAGTGCAGAAATCGCCTGTTTTGGCTCAATTATAACAGGTGTAAGTAGATGAGGAATATCATTATATATAGAAAATTCAACCATTTTAGGGTCTATCATTATTAGCTTTAAATTTTCTGGAGAGTTTTTATATAAAAGGCTAAGTATCATGGCATTTATACCAACACTTTTACCACTTCCAGTAGTTCCTGCTATCAATAAATGTGGTAATCTTTTTAAATCTGTAACAAAAGCATTTCCAACAATATCTTTACCAAGTGCTAATGTTAATGGAGATTGTGATTTTTGAAATATTTCACTTTCCAAAAGTTCTCTTAAATAAATTGTTTGAACAGTTTTATTTGGTATTTCAATTCCAACAACATCTTTTCCTGGAACTGGTGCTTGAATTCTTATTGTTTGTGCTTTAAGTGCCATAGCTAAATCATCTTGTAAACTTAAAATTTTTGAAACTTTTACATGAGGTGCTGGTTTAAATTCAAATGTTGTAACAACAGGTCCTGTATATGTTCTAATAACATCACCATCTATTTTAAATTTATAAAGCTTATCTAAAAGGTCTTCAATTTTTTGGTCAATTTCAGATTCATTTATCTCTTGATTAAAATCTTTTGGTGCTTGAAAAAATGTTGTTGGTGGCAAAGTAAAATCTTTTGGCTTACTTGTTTCACCCATTTCTATCTGCTCTAACAATTTTGAATTCTCTTCAAGCTCTGTAACTATCTCAACTGCTTTAACTTTTTGTTCTATTATATTTTGCAACTCTTCATCATTATAAAGCTCTTCATTAGCACTATAAACATCAGAATTGTAAATATCTTTTTCTCTTTCTAAATAATCATCAGCTAACTCATCTATATAATTAAAATCATCTTGCTCATTTTGAATTTCATCTTTAACAACTGTTTGTATATTTAAATTTTGATTTTGCTGTTCTACGATAGGTTCTGGTTTATTTATTGTTTGAATTTTTTCTATTACTTCATTATTATTATTATTAAAAGAGTTTGTTTGTTCTTTTCTTTGTTCTCTATACTCTTTAGGTTGTTGATATGGCTGTTGAATGGTATTTGTTTGAACTTTTTGAATTTGAGTTTGATTTGTTTGAACATCTTTTCTTATTTGATTACTATTTATTTGTTGTTGATTAGCATTAGCATTTTTTTGTGGTAAATTTAATTTAAAATTTAAAATTTTATCTAGTATATAAAAATCTATTAACAACATAACAGACATGATTAATGAAATAGAGAAAACAAACCAAGTTCCAACACTTCCAATTAATGGTTTTAAAAATGAAACTATTTCAAAACCAAGTAAACCTTTTAATTCATTATCTATAACTAATGCTTGAAAAAATAGTATATTTATAAATAGTAATAAATAGCCTACAAAAATTGGAATTAGATTAGAAGATATTTTAAAATTTTTATAAAATTTTGATAGCGGTATTAATAGTAAAAATAGATAGATAAATGATACATATCCAAAAATATTTTTATTTAACTCTGAAAATTTAACACCAAATGAACCAACAAAATCACTGTTAGCTATTATTGTAGAAAGACCAAAGTAAATCAATATAGAAGAAAAAATTATAAAAAAAATCTCTTTAAAAATCTGCTATCCTTTTTTAAAACTTCAGCTACCTATAACTTGGTAGCTGATTAATAAATATTGTTAAGAATTTTTTACAGCTTGTAAAGCTTCACATACATCATCAATATTTGAAAGAGGAAGATGAACTTTCCAATCTGGGTCATTTATATCACCTTTTAGAGATATACCAATACTTGCTATAGTATCACTTCCTTTTCCATAAGGTTCACTAACTTTAGAGATACTAATCACTCCACCTTTTATAGAACTTAAATCAATCGTTTTAACAATTTCACATTTAGACATTTCTACTCCTTTTTTTAAAATTAAAATTTTTTATTCTTGAGAAAATTTTGAAAGTTTAGCTTGAAGTTTTAACCATTTTCTATGCTCCATCAATGGAAAACCAGAATATGTTTTTTTACCTTCAATAGATTTTGTAACACCACCACGAGCTGCGATTGTCGCAAAATCACCAATACTCAAATGTCCAGCAGTAGCACTTTGACCACCCATGATTACATTTCTTCCAAGTTTTGTCGAGCCAGATAGCCCACTTTGTGCAACAATAATAGAGTACTCCCCTATTTCGCAATTATGTGCTACATGAACTAAATTATCAATTTTAGTACCTTTTTTGATAATTGTAACTCCAAAAACTGCTCTATCTATAGTAGAATTTGAACCAATTTCAACATCATCTTCTATCTCAACATTTCCTAAATGTTCTATTTTTATATGTTTACCATCTTTTGTGTGAGCATATCCAAATCCATCACTTCCAACTACAACACCAGCATGAAGTATTACATTTGAACCAATTACACAATTATTATAAATAGAAACATTTGGATAGATAATTGTATTTGAACCAATAGTTACATTTTCACCAATAAAACTACCAGCTAAAATAGTTACATTTTCACCAATTTTAGAACCACTTCCAATATATACATTTGGAAGTATTGTACAATTATTACCAATTATAGGCTCTTTAATATCACTGCTAATCAAAGATGATTTAAATAGTTGTGAGAGTTCAGCCATTTTGAGATAAGGCTCTTTTGAAATTAAAGCTATCACTCCATTTGGTAAAAATTTTACAAACTCTTCTTTTAAAAGCACAGCTTTTGCTTGAGTTGTTTTTAAATCATTTAAATATTTTTCATTATCAAAAAATGAGACATCCTCATGTGTCGCAAGTTTTAATGTTGTAAGCTTTGCAATCTCACAATCTTCACAATTAGCTTCTATATTTAAAAAGTTGGCAATAAATTTAAGTCCAATACTACTGTTCAATTGCAACAGAGCCACCTTTTACAATCTCTTTTGGATGATATTTTTTTATAGCTTTTAAAAAATTTTCAACTCTTTCAGGCTCATCTGCAACCATTGTAACAATAGAATCTTCACTAACATTTACAATTTTTCCATTATATGCTCTACAGAGTGCATCAATATCAGCTAAACTCTCTTCAATTGGAATTTTAACTATTGCCATCTCTTTTTCAATAATACCATCATGTTGAATAACTTTCAAAACAGGAATTAACTTATTTAACTGCTTAATAATTTGCTCAATTACTCTTTTATCACCAGATGTTTTTATTGTAAATCTTGATAAATTAGTCTCTGGAATTGGTGCTACTGTTAATGATTGAATATTGTACCCTCTTCCAGCAAAAAGCCCAGAAATTCGAGACAATACACTATGTTCATTTTTAACAATAACAGATATAACTTTATTTATTTTAATTTCTGTCATGATTAATCCTTATATTCAAGCATCATGTTATAAAGTGTCCCACCACTTGGAACCATTGGCAATACATTTTCCAATCTATCTACAACAACATCTATAATTGCAACACAATTTTTACTAATAGCATCTTCTAATGCTCTGTCAAACTCCTCTTTTGTATAAACTCTATACCCAACTCCACCAAAACTTTTAGCCAACATAACAAAATCTGGCTGCATTGTAAGGTCTGTATGAGAGTATCTTTTATCATAAAAAAATGTTTGCCACTGTCTTACCATTCCCAAATAGCCGTTATTCAATACGATATTTATAACAGGTAATCTACTCTCAACAGCAGTCATGAGCTCTTGAATATTCATCAAGATAGAGCCATCTCCAGAAAAGTTTATACTAACCAAATCACTTTTTCCTCTTTTAACACCCATAGCAGCAGGAAAACCAAATCCCATAGTACCCAATCCACCGCTTGTTACAAACTGTCTAGGAAAACTAAATGGATAAAATTGAGCAGTCCACATTTGATGTTGTCCAACATCTGTAGAAATCACTGCCTTTTCACCTAATAATTCCCCTACTCTTTTGATAACCCATTGAGGTTTTATCACATCATCACTATCTTCAAATCTAAGTGGATGAATCTCATCATATCGTTTTAAAATTTGTCTCCATGACTCATATCTTGAAGGATTTATCTTCTCTTTTGCAATCTCTATCATCTCTAAAATTATTTTATTTAAATTACCAACAATAGGATAATCAACATTCACAAGTTTGCCTATACTTGTTGGGTCAATGTCAACATGAATAATCTCTGCATGTTTTGCAAATTCGCTCAATTTTCCAGTAACTCTATCGTCAAATCTAGCACCAAGCGATATAATAATATCAGCTTCACTCATTGCCATATTAGCTGCATAAGTTCCATGCATACCAACCATACCAAGTAAAAGCGGATTATTATTTTCAATCGAACCTCTTGCCATTAACGTCTCAACTATAGGAATTTGTGTAATTTTTGCAAACTCTCTAACATCATCTGAAGCATTTGCACTAATGACACCACCACCTATATATAAAAGAGGTTTTTTAGCATTAGAGATTGCGTCAATAGCTTTTTTAACTTGTCTAATATTCCCTTTATCTGTTGGTTTATATGTATCTACAACAATTGTTTCTGGATATATAAATTCACCAATTTCAGCCGTTATATCCTTTGGAATATCTATATGCACAGGACCTGGTCTTCCACTACTTGCAATATAAAAAGCCTCTTTTAAAATGTATGGCAACTCTTCAATTGTATTTACTAAATAGTTATGTTTTGTACAAGGTCTCGAAATTCCAACTGCATCTATCTCTTGAAAAGCATCTGTTCCTATCAAAAATGTTGGAACTTGTCCGCTAATTACAACCATTGGAATTGAATCCATATATGCTGTAGCAAGTCCTGTTATAGCATTTGTAAACCCAGGACCACTTGTAACAATAGCTACACCGACATTGCCTGTAGCTCTAGCATATCCATCTGCAGCATGGATTGATGCTTGTTCATGTCTTGTTAAAATATGTTGAAAATAGTCTTGTTTATAAAGCTCATCATAAACATTCATGATTGCACCACCAGGGTAGCCAAAAACAACATTAACTCCCTCTTTATGCAATGCTTCAACAACCATTCTTGCTCCGCTTATTCGCATAGAGTCTCCTAAATATTAAATCATTTTTTATAAGCTAAAAATTATAGTTTTAAATTACTTTTTTGTCAAATTTTTGCAATACTCAATTGCAACACCTTCCCTTAACCCTTCATCAATAATAAATGACTCTTTAAAATTTGCTATTTCTAACAAATTTAAAAATATATTTACACCTGCAATAATTAAATCATCTCTACCTATACCGACAAGTTGTTCTCTTCTTTCTTTTGAAGAACTTAATAAAATTTCTAATTGATTATTTATATCTTCAACTGTTAAAACTGTTCCAGAAACTCTCTTTTCATCATAATTATAATAATTCATTCCAAGTTTCATAGCAGCTATTGTTGTTGGTGTTCCAGAATTTGCAACAAATAGTTTTGGTTTTATATTTACTGTTTTAAAAAATTCTTTAATTTCAACCATTTCATGATTAATTGACTCTTTTAATAAATTTACATCATGATACTTTTGAGATAGTGTAACTATACCTAAGTCAAAACTTTTTGAAATAAATTTACTATTTGATGATATGACAACTTCAGTTGAACCACCACCAATATAAATTAATATAAAATCATCATGATGGTTAAATTTTTCATGCAATGCTTCATAAACAGCTTTAAATGTTAAATATGCTTCAAAATCTCCATCAATTATCTCAAACTTTACACCTGTTTGATTAAATATTTTTAAAATAACATCATTTGAATTTTCAGCCATTCTCATAGCAGCAGTAGTAACAGCGACAACTTTTTCATTTTCAAAACTAATTAATTTTTGAACCTCTTTTATTGCATCAATAATTTTAATGATTGAAGTATCAGAGATATTTTTTGTCTGTTTGACTTTATCAGCAGTTTTAACCATTTTTTGAAATGAAAAAAGTTTCTGTTTTGTATCGCAATCATATTTCAAAACTCTTAATGTATTTGAACCTAAATCAATGGCTATCATGAATATTACTTTCTATTTTGATTAATTAAAAATGTAGAAAAGAGGTGCTACGATGTTAGCAAAAATCTGCTAACAACCCAGCTTTTAATTGATTATATTTATCAACTCCTACTAATTTTTTGACGATTTCAAGCCCAAAACAAATTGCCGTAGCAGGACCTCTTGAAGTTAATATATTGTGTGATTCTACAACTTTTTGATTATTAATATAACCATCTTGCTTTATACTCTCTTCAACAGATGGATAACAAGTATATCTATCTTTTAACACACCAGCATTTTTCAGTGCAAATGGAGCTGCACAAATAGCACCTATTAATTTATTACTACTATCCATTGATTTTAAAATAGATTGAACTTTTACATCTGTTGCTAAGATATTTGTACCACCCCAACCACCAGGTAAAACAATCATATCTAATTCATTAACATCTATACTATCTAATGAACAATCAGTTAAAATAGTAATATTATTTGCTCCAGTAACCTCTCTTTTAGACTCTACACTCGCTACTAAAACATCAATCCCAGCCCGTCTTAAAACATCTATGATACTAACAGCTTCAATCTCTTCAAATCCTGTAGCTAAAGGAACTAGTACTATTTTTTTCATATCAACCCCTTTTTAAAAGATAAAACTACTTAACTTTTTCTAAATACTCACCACTTCTAGTGTCAACTTTTATAACTTCACCCTCTAAAACATGAAAAGGCACACTTACAACAGCACCTGTTTCTAATGTTGCAGGTTTTTTACCACCACTTGATGTATCACCTTTAAAATCAGGTGCAGTTTCAGTAATTTTAAGCTCAACAATCATAGGTGGTTCAGCAGATATTGCTTTTTCATTATGAAATAGTATAAATATACTCATACCATCTTTAACCCATTTCATTGTATCTTCACCAACTTGTTCATGAGTAAGTGCAATTTGTTCATATGTAGTATTATCCATAAATTGTAAATATTCACCATCATCATACAAAAATTGCATCTCTTTTTCTTCAAGTTTAGGCTCATCACACTTATCACCAGCATGAAATGTTTTTTCTATAACTTTACCATTTAAATATGATTTTATTTTTGTTCTAACAAACGCTGCACCTTTACCTGGTTTAACATGTTGATACTCTGTAATTTTATAAGGTACACCATCTATTTCAATTTTCAAACCTTTTTTCAAATCACCCATTGAATATGCCATATAATCTCCTAAAAAAATATAAATTAAGTATTAATTCTATCTAAAAAACTCTTAAAATAGACTCTATTAAAAGATTAACTATTAATAGGAATAATTAATCTAAATAAAAAACCATTTTCTATATTTTTAACCTCTATAGATCCATTTAAACTATTTTCTACAATCATTTTTACAATATATAAACCAAGTCCAACACCTTTACCCTGCTCTTTCGTTGAAAAATAAGGGTCAAAAATATTTGATAAAATTTTATCATTTACACCAGTTCCATTATCTTTTATATCTAATATTAGAGAATTATTATTATGTATAATATTTATGTTAATAATACCTTCAAAATTGATACTCAACATCACTCTTTTTTCTAAAATAGAATCTTTAGAATTATTTAATACATTTACAATAATTTGTTGAAGTTCATGTTTAAAAGAAAGAATTTCAAAATCTTCACCACTAATATTTACTATAATATCTAAATCACTGAATGTACCTGATACTATATCAATAGCATTTATAATTTCCGTTTTGATATAAAAATACTCTTTTAATTTATCTACTTTGAAAAAATTTCTAAAATTATCTATAGTTTTTGAAAGTTCTGTTATTTGATTTAATGCTCTTGAAGAAAATTTTTCCATAAGCTCTTTATCTAACAATCCATCTTCAAAATACTCTTGCATATTTTGAAGAATCAATCCAATACTGTTTAGAGGCTGACGCCAATGATGTGCAATATTAGCTATCATTTGTGCCATAGCCAAACTTCTTGACTTTTGAATTAACAACATATCCTTTTCCCTACTTTTTTTTAGCTCTTCATCAACTTTAATTTGCAAATTATTATTTAATGACTCTAGATCTTTTTGATATTTTTTTTCAGAACTAATATCTAACTTAATTGATAGATATTTATCTATTTTACCATCATTATAAATTGGAATAATAGAACACCGTTCATATATTAAATTACCATGTTTATCTTTATTTATTATCTCTCCAGACCATTTTTTACCACTATTTATAGTTTCATTCAATTTATTATAAAAATCCAAATTATCAATACCAGACCTAAAATAGGCTGGTTTTTTTCCAATAATCTCATGTTTTTTATATCCCATGATGTTTTCAAATGCTTCATTTACATACTCTATCTCTTTATTCGCATTTGTAATTAAAATTAGATTATCACTTTTTTCAACAGCTTCTTTAAATTGAATTAAGCTATGCTCATTTTTTTTGTACTCATTAAAATAGTAGATTAAAAGTATTATAAATAAAATATTTAAACTAATCAAAATGTAGATAAATAAAAAATTTTTGCTTTCTAATTTAGCGAAATATTGGTGCAAATGTTCTTCAAGCAATTCAACTGTCTCAAGTATCTCATTCGATTGAAAAAATTTAAAACACTCTTTTATCTCCTCTAATGCACTTAATGCAATTTTTAAATGTTTGTCAAATAAAATTAATGTGCTACTTGGAATATCATTTGAATATTGGATTAATAATGCTTTTTTCAAATAGATTTCATTTAAATTTATACTTTTATTTATAGTAATTTTAATTAATGAATTTAACAAATCATCAAACAAAATAGAGACATTTTTATCATAGTACTCTTCATGATAAAAATGTTTTTTCAAGTCAAGTAGATATATAAGAGAATTATTAAAAAGAGCTATATTTGATTTATAATCTTCTATATACTCATTTTTTATCTCAATGTTATTTTTAAAATTATTGAAATAAAAAATAACTACATTTTTATCTATTTTATTTATTTCTAGTTCTAAATCATCTGTTAACAGTTCAAATTGATTAAAATTATCTACAATACCATCATAATTTGTAAAAAAAAGATTATTAAAAATAAGACTATCTAACTTATAATTTAAAATTTTTATTCTATTTATTATAGAAATAATATTGTTTTTATGTTTTAATGTTTCATTTGCAGAAAATATTATAAAATAGCTAATAAACATAGTAGTCATTAAAAAGAGTAAAAAGTATATTATTACTTTTTGCTTGACATTATTCATCAAAATCCAATGTTGGTTTTTTACCTGTTAATGTTTTTAAAAATGCAATAATCAATTCAATCTCTTCATTTTTTAAAGCTATACCCAATTGATATTTAGCCATTATATCAATAGACTCATACAATGAATTTACAGAACCATCATGAAAGTATGGATATGTAAGCTCAATATTTCTTAAAGTTGGAACTTTGAAAAAATATCTATGCCTTTCATTTTTTGTAATTTCATATCTTCCAAAATTTTCACTTTTTTTATCATTAACAACACCAAATTTTTGATATAAATTTCCACCAATATTTATACCATTGTGACATGATATACACCCTTTTGATAAAAATAGTTCATACCCTTTTTGTGCATTTATATCAATGGCTTTAGAATCTCCTTTTAAATATAAATCAAATGGTGCATCTAAAGTTACTAACGACTTTTCAAATTCAACAATCGAATCTACAATATTGTCTTTTGTTACACCGTCTTTATATAGTTTTAAAAATTTATTTTTATATTTATCTTCATTTTTCAAAAATTCAATAACATTTTTAAAACTATTATTCATCTCTATAGGATTTTCAATTGGACCAACTGCTTGTTCATAAAGATTTTTAGCTCTACCATTCCAAAATTGTCTAAAATTATAGATAGAGTTATATACAGTAGGTGCATTAATTGCCCCTACTGAACCATTAATACCTATAGAAAATTGTAAATTATCATCTCCACCTTTTTCTAAATTATGACAATTTGCACACGATATTGTACCATCAAGAGAAAGTTTAGGTTCAAAAAAAAGCTCTA